>JAFUCW010000248.1 GCA_017459485.1 Eggerthellaceae bacterium
AAGGATCCCTACAACACCTACCGAACCCCCGCTGTCGAAGAAGGCGTCGATGTGCCTTCCTACGTTGCAAACGCCAAGGGCACTTCTACAGTGGTGGACGGTTCGCTTGCCGTTGCGCCTGCCGCCGAGCACCTACCTGTTCCAGCCGCCGATAGCCAGGAGGCCCCCCTGCCTGCTGCGGCTTGGCGCGCCGAAGGGCAGCCGCGTCCCTTGCTCAACCCCCATGCGTTCTACGAATCCGAGCGCAAACGCACCTACCGCAGCCTGCCGTTTTGGAAACGTTGCGTCATCCTGCTTGCGGGCCCCGGCATGAACATCCTGTTCACGCTGATTGCGTTCGTGGTTATCTATTCGGTAGTGGGCTACGACATCCAGAACACCGAAACCGGCGAGATAACCCACATCGTGGTCGATCCGATCCGTTCCATCCAGGCGGGTTTCAACTACATTGGCATGGTGTTCGTGGCAATCCTTGGCCTGTTCAACCCCCAAACGGCGGCAGCCACCGTTTCGGACTCCACGTCCTTGATCAGCATAGCGGTGCTGTCCAAATCCGCCGTCGAGCAAGGGATTATATCGGCAATCATGTTTTCAGCCATGCTTTCCGTGTCGCTAGGGCTGATGAACCTGCTGCCCATTCCGCCGCTCGACGGCGGACGCTTCGTCGTGGAAATCGTCCAAAAGATCCGCGGCAAAGCTCTTTCCCCACGCGTCATGAACTCGCTTTCGCTCGCAGGTGTGGCTCTGTTCATGCTCTTCTTCATCTTCATGGTGAATCAGGATATACAGCGCTTTGTCTTCGGCAACTGGTGATCAGGCGCTGTGGCGCCCCATCTTGCCCCTTGTTTCGCCCTCTTGCGCGTATCATTAGTACGCTCGGGGCGAAGGCGGGGCAATCTGGGGCACCACAGCGCCTGATCGTCGGGGTGCGACGCTCCAGGCCCCCATCTTCGCGTTCAAGCGCTCGTCACGTACGCCAAGTACGCTTCCGCGCGCTTTCGCACGAATCTGGGGGCCCAGAGCGCCGCTAGGACCCGCATACCCCTTGGCCGTTAGTACGCTCGGGGCGAAGGCGGGGCAATCTGGGGCGCCACAGCGCCTGATCGCCGGGGAGTGGCGGGCAACGGGCGTCTGCAGGCCTGCGGCTCAGGGCGCTACGAAGTCTCTATAGTGCGGGCTGCCTTAAGGAGCGCGTCGGCGTAGCGCAGCACTGCGGGGTCGCGTTCGTCCTTCCTGGTCGAGATGCCGTAGGGGAAGCGCGCGTCCTCGTCCGAGAGGGGGATGCCGTGGAGTGCGTCGAACAGCTGCGAGCCGAACAGCTGCCGGCTGTAGAGCGATCGAGGCATGATGAAGACGTCGTCGCCCAAGTCGACCGAGGGAAACTCGTTCCAGGAGTTCGCGAAGAAGATGCGCTTGCGCAGCTTGATGCCATGGCGCGCGAAAATGCCCTCGATGATCGACGAGCCTTCCTGGATGTGCAGGCTGCCCGTCGGGTGCATGATGCGCTCGTCTGCCAACTCCTGGATGCTGACCGACTCTGCAGCGCCAAGGCGGTGGGTGCGAAGCACCACAGCAATAAGCGGCACCGAAGTAAGGAATTGCACGTCAAGAGCAGGGTCGGGCGGGGAAGTGGCAAGGTCGGCCTGCGGCATGATGTCGATGACCAAATCCACCTTGCCGTCCTTGAGCGCTTCAGCAAAGGTGCTGGTGGCATAGTCGTGCACTGCCACGCGGATTGCCTTGTCCGCGTCACGCAGGAGGTCCTGCGCGCGCGAACGAATGTTGTTTACGGCGGAGTCGCGCAATGCGCCGGCAATCTTCACCTCAAGCAGCGCGTCGTGGAGCCGTCGGCGCGCGGAGTGGTAGGCGTCAAGCATCTTTGACGCCTCTTCGCAGAACGCCCGCCCTTGTTGCGTGAGCTCGATTTGCTGCTTGCTGCGGTCGATGAACGTGGCGTCGAATTCCTTCTCTAGTGCCGCGATGTGCTTGCTTAAGGCAGATTGCGTGATATTGAGACGTCGTGCCGCCACCGTGTAGTTCATAGTGCTGACAAGCTCGAGGTATTCCTCAAGATAGGTGGTGAGCATGAAGGGTTGCCCGCTTTCCTCTCCGATGACCTCGCCCGCGCCTATGGGGAAATATCCTTGATATAGGAGCGTTCGCATCGTCTTGTATGATTTCTTCCCCTTTCGTATTCTAGCATTCATGCCCAGGTTTTTGCGTAGACGTATCGGGCACACCCATGCTTTCACCTGCGATTATGCTGCTTGGTCGTTCCAATCGGGAATGCGTGTCATTCCGTTTGGGAATAGCATCCTGCGCAAAACGTCGTTTCCGTCATGCAGGAGCTTCTTGGCACAATGGGGGTGCGGAACAACCGCAACGACGAGAGAGAAGGGGGCCTTACATGGTTGAAGGCAACGTATCCCGACGCGGGTTTGCGAAACTTGGCGTCGCTGCAGGTTTGGCGGCGGCGACGGCGTCGCTGGGAGGTCTGGCATCGTGCGGATCGCCCAACGTGTCCTCCGGTGCCGACTCGAGCGAGGCGTCGGCATCAAGCGCGGCAGAGGCCAGCGCGAGCGCAGCGTCCGAAGCCAGCGCGAGTGCGGCGGCCGAACAGGTCGAAGAAGGCGAAGAGAAGGTCATCCGCAGCCATTGCCGTGCCTGCGGCAAGATGGAATGCCCGATCTGGGTAACAGTGAAAAACGACCGTGTGGTGAAGATCGAAGGCGACAACACCGCCATCTCTTCCCACGGCAACTGCTGCTCCAAGGGCCTGGACGCCATGCAGGCGCTCTACCACCCCGACCGCGTGAAGTACCCCATGAAGCGCACGAACCCCAAGGGCGAAGACCCGGGCTGGGTGCGCATCTCCTGGGACGAGGCGCTTGACCTTGCGGCCGAGGGGTTGCAGAAAATAATCGACGACCCCAACAACCAGGGCTGGCACTCCATCAAGATCCTGCACGGCACGGGACGCACGACCACCTACGGCATCGAAAGCCTCCCCGCAGTCGTAGGCATGTCCAACGTCGGGTCCACGGCCGGTCAGGTATGCAAAGGCCCGCGCATTGCCACAGGCGCCATGATCGCCTACCCCTCTCCGCACTGGGTCGCCTGCAACGACGGCGCCAAGTGCTTCTTCCAGTGGGGCACCAACCAGGAAGTGTCCAACTACGACACTGCCGGCAAGGTGGCCACGGAAATGAAGTTCAACTCCGAAGTGTCCATCGTGGTGGGCCCGCGCAAGCAGAACCTGGGCAAGGAAGGCGACTATCAGCTGCACTTGCGCCCCGGCACCGACGACGCGCTCGCACAGGCGCTCATGAACGTCATCATCTCCGAGAAGCGCTATGACGAGCTGTTCATCAAGCGCTGGACCAA
>JAFUCW010000249.1 GCA_017459485.1 Eggerthellaceae bacterium
AGCTAAGCTTGCCGGAGCGGGCCTAAAGCTTGGCAGGGCTGGGGAGGTTTGAGCGCCTGGTGGTCGCACCCTGGCAGGGATGGGGGGGTATGAGCTCCTGGTGGTCATACCCTGGCAGAGATTGGGAGTTTTGAACTCGTTGGGAGCGCTACGGTGTGCAAATCTCAAAAAGTGCGCCAGAAACCCGTTCGCCCGAGTTCAAAACCTGCAAAGTTTGCCACCCGCTCACCCTTTCGAGTGCATAACTAGCAAAGTCTGCCATCTGCCCACCCTTTCGAGTGCATAACTAGCAAAGTCTGCCATCTGCCCTTCTGGACGCGAATCCGGTAGAGCGCGTCAATGAAAAAGCGGACAATAACGTTCCAGGTACAAAATATCGTTGCCAGCTTAGATAATCACTCGCATGAGATCGCTTACGTTCTAGCGCTGTTTTTTGAATGGCGACGGACGCCCGCTGGTGGTTAGGAGCCAGTGCGGCTACAATACGAACAGCAGACACGACGAAGGAGGAAGCCCATGAAGGTGCTCATGATCAACGGCAGCCCGCGCAAGGAATCCAATGTGCAGTTGGGGCTCGACGAGATGATAAAGGTGTTCGAATCCGAGGACATCGAAGTGGAATTCATACAGGTTGGCGGCAAGGACATCCGTGGCTGCATTGCGTGCGGACGCTGCTCTGAACTAGGGAAGTGCACGTTCGATGATATCGTCAACGAAGTGGCGGTCAAGTTCGAGGAGGCCGATGGGCTTGTGGTCGGCAGTCCCGTGTACTACGCGTCCGCCAACGGCACGCTGGTAAGTTTGCTCGACCGTCTGTTCTATAGCACGCATTTTGACAAGACCATGAAGGTGGGCTGTGCCGTAGCGTGCGCGCGCCGCGGTGGTACGACGGCAACTTTCGACGAGCTGAACAAGTACTTCACCATTAGCGGCATGCCTGTGGCTTCCGGGCAGTACTGGAACGCCGTGCACGGTGCGGCGCCTGGGCAGGCGTCGGAAGATGCCGAAGGCCTGCTGCAGATGCGCACCGCTGCCCGTAACATGGCCTTCCTGATGAAGAGCATCGCCCTGGGCAAAGAGCGTTTCGGTCTGCCAGAGCGCGAGCAAGGCGTGTTTACCAACTTCATTCGCTAGCAGGGCGGAGCGTGCATGAGCCAAGGCGACAGGTGCCTTGACTCATGGGCGCTCTTCGCGCGCGCAGTGTTTCGCAAGGCAAAAATGGTTTAAGCGTCGTCTTACGTATTGGTCACCTGCGCCAAAGGAGCCCGTTAGTGAGTCCTGCTTTTTCCTGTCTGGCCAAGCGCATTTTGTCGGTGCTTTCAGCCCTTGCCCTTGCCCTTGCTCTTGCTCTTGCCGTTTCGCTTTGCCTGCCAACGGCGTCTCCTGCGCGATGGTGATTCCCGAGCGCACGAAAGCCCGTCGTGCCCCATGGCCTGGTCGGTGCGTGTGACCACCACCCATGGTCGCACCGTCAACAGAGAAGGCATGTCCCTTGTGGGGTAGCTTTCGGCAATCAGCTGAAGGATGGCATTGACGGCGAGTGTGACTAAGTCGCTTACCCGATCGCAGCGGGTGTGCGACAATGGCTGCAACCAAGAAAGGACAAGCCATGACATTTGACAACATGTATCTCTACGTGAAGCCCGGGTGCCCCTTTTGCGCGAAGGTTGACCGATTCATGGAAAAGACGGGCATAGAGATGGAGCATCGCAGCATCCTGGAAGGCACGAACCGCGAAGACCTGGTGGCCCTGGGTGGCAAGGCCCAGGTTCCC
>JAFUCW010000250.1 GCA_017459485.1 Eggerthellaceae bacterium
CCTCTCTGGTCGGAAGTGGCTAAATGACGCTTGCGCCCACTTTTGTTCGATGCCGACGCAGTGACTTTGTCCACCGAAACGCCATCGGCAACCGGAGCAAGCGAATCGACTTCTCCGTCCATTATCCTGCGCGCACTGCGCGAAGAAAGCGACAATCCAATGCTTTGGGCAATGAGTGAGAAATCATCGGGAGAAGAGGCAAGCGCCAGCCGTTTGCAAACACCGACGCTGGCGATGTCGTTCGAAAACGCCCGCACGGAAGCAGGAAGGAGCAAGGTGCCGAACTCGTAGAGAGTCGCCGCTATCTCGACTGGACTGCCCAAGTACACCGTGCAATGATCGCGTTCCACATAGGCGAATTCAGCCACCGTACGATTGATGTTTCGCGTCCCACGCACCACCACCGTGCCCGAATCGCTCAAAACGAAGACAGGGAAGCTGCTCTGGTCGACCTTCTCTGGAAGAACGGAAGTGTCTGTTTCGACAACCAGAGAAGAGCCATCGCCCAGCTTGGTGGCGGCAACATATGCACGCTTCGCGTTGGCGCGAACCGCGTAAAGCGCCATGCCGCGGCCATGGACGCCCCATGTATCGATGTGAACCGTGTCAAGTTTGCTTGTTACCCGGGCATCGAAAATGCGCTTGGTAAGATGGTCGGGGATACCTGAACCATCGTCGAGCATAGTGATCTTTCGCAGGTCGCCGTCGCGGGAGACGGCGACGAAAATGTTGCGCGCCGACGCATCGCGGGCGTTCCTGAGCATCTCGATGATGATGTCTTCCGTGCTCCTGATGTCATGCCGTGCCTGACGGCGCTTTGCTTCAGAGGTGCGCAATACGACGAAGCCATCCCCAAGATCGTCTTCGACGCGGAGATGGCGTTCGCCTGTTACTTCTTCGATGAAATCTGTCAAGGCGCGTTCGGGCAAAGGAATGCCTTATTTCGCAATGCCCTCTGCACGGCTTTCCCTGATAACCACGACTTTTACTTGGCCAGGGTACGTAAGCTCGTTTTCGATCTGGGCGGCAATGTCGTGTGCCATGACCACCGTCTCGGCCTCGTCGACTTCGTCTGGCTTGACCATGACACGCACTTCGCGACCTGCCTGGATTGCATAGGTGCGTTCCACGCCCTTATGGGAATTGGCGATCTCTTCGAGCTTCTCAAGGCGCTTGACATACGCATCAAGAGTCTCCTTACGCGCACCAGGACGAGCAGCAGAAACAGCGTCGGCGGCCTGAACAAGCACGTCGATAACGCTATTCGGCTCCACGTCGTTGTGGTGGGCCTCGATCGCGTGGACGATTTCAGGCTTTTCTCCCAAACGGCGGGCAAGGTCGGCCCCGATGACAGCATGGCTGCCGTCGACTTCGTGGTCGATCGCCTTGCCGATGTCGTGCAGCAATCCAGCTCGTTTGGCTGGAATCGGATCAAGGCCGAGTTCGGCAGCCATGACGCCGACAAGGTAGGCGACCTCCATCGAATGGTTGAGCACGTTTTGACCATAGCTCGTTCGGTAGAGAAGCCGACCGAGCGTCAATTCGAGATCGGGGTGCAGGTCGTGAACGCCGGATTCGAAAGTGGCCTTCTCTCCAGCCTCTTTGACCTTCTGGTTAACGAGCTTTTCCGCCTTCTTGAACATCTCTTCGATGCGTGCCGGATGAATGCGGCCGTCCGCAATCAGATTCTCCATGGTCACACGACCTATTTCGCGTCGAACGGGATCGAAGCAGCTAATCGTCACGCACTCGGGCGTGTCGTCGATAATCAGGTTCGTGCCCGTCAATTGCTCGAAACTGCGAATGTTGCGACCCTCACGGCCAATGAAGCGCCCCTTGAGGTCGTCAGAAGGAATGTGGATGGTGTAGACGGTAACTTCGGCGGAGTGGTCAGCGGCGACTCGCTGGATGGCCAAAGAGAGGATCTCGCGGGACTTCTTGGCCGCTTCCGCCTTCGCCTTCGCTTCGGACTCGCGAATAATCGTGGCCGATTCGACGGCAACCTGGTCCTTCAGGTTGTCGAGAAGCTGCTCTTTCGCTTCGTCAGAAGTAAGGCCAGCCACTTTCTCGAGTTTCCGATTGACCTCATCGTATTCAGCATCGAGCGCTTCGTGGCGCTCCTTGAGCTTCTGTTCGCTGCTCTTAAGGTCCCTCTCGCGTTTTTCGACCTGCCCTTGCATGCTCGAAATCTGATGCTCGCGCGAATCGAGCGAGTCGCTTCGATGGTCGAGTGACTTTTCCCTCTGGTTGAGGCGGTCCTCCGCAGCACGAACCTCCTTGAGCCGATCTGCCTTTTCCGACTCGGCATCCTGCCGAATCTTGAACGCCTCGTCCTTGGCCTCCACCTCGGCTTCACGCTTGAGCGTGTCTGCCTGTTGGCGAGCAGAATCTATGATCGACTGCGCTTCGCGCTCATCGCGCTTCTGAGCCGAAGAGGCGACTGCTCGGGCAATAATAAAACCGACAGCAAGGCCGACGACAAGGCCGATGACCAGCATCAATACATCTGGCATGATGCTCCTCCTTTCTTCGTTTCAAGTTCGTTTTCATGCAAAACAAAGCCAGACGCGAACGCCTGGCATGAGAAAAATAGCGCTAAGCAGGTTGAATATATGCGGTTGTTCTATATAAAACCTTTTCAGGCACACATTCTCATGTATGTTCCATAATACCTGCCTTGGCACATGTTGCTTACTAAAACGCACTAGAAACATATAAGACCCAAGTGCTCAACGTGTGCCAAACGCACGCAGGCAACCTGCAGCA
>JAFUCW010000251.1 GCA_017459485.1 Eggerthellaceae bacterium
ACCTGTCGGTGCTTATGGAGACCATGCGTCGCGAAGGGTTCGAATTCCAGGTGGGCCGTCCGCGCGTGATCATCCACACGGACGAAGCGGGCAACAAGACGGAGCCTATCGAAGAGGCCACCGTCGACGTGACCGATGAATACGCCGGGAAGGCCATAGAGGTGTTCGGCAACGCAGGTGGCGAAATGATGGACATGCACCAGAAGCACGACCAAACGCATTTGGTGTTCAAGATTCCCACGCGGGGGACGATGGGCCTGAACACGCGCCTGCTCAACGCCACGCACGGCGAAGCGACCATGTTCCACCGCTTCTTGGAGTACGGTCCCTATCGCGGCGACTTCGCCGGACGCAAGAACGGCTGCATGATCTCCATGTCTACCGACACGAGTGTGGCCTATGCATTGGACACCCTGCAAGAGCGCGGGCGCCTGTTCATCGGGCCGGGCGAATCTTGCTACGAAGGCATGATCGTAGGGGAGAACGCCAAAGAGGGCGACATGGTGGTAAACATTGCCAAGTCCAAACAGTTGGGCAACCAACGCGCGAGCGGATCGGACAAAGCAATAAGCCTTACGCCGCCGGTGGTGTTCACGCTGGAAGAGGCGCTCGAGTACATCGAAGACGACGAACTGGTGGAGGTCACCCCCCAATCCATTCGCCTGCGCAAGCGCATCCTTTCCACCATAGACCGCAAGAAGGCAGAGAAGAAATAGCGACCTGGTCGACGCTTCGGGGTACAAAGGGGCCCTGAACGCCTGTCCCCGCAAAGAGTGCAGCCTTCCTTGCGCTGCGCGGAAGAGCGCCAACTGCGGTTGAGGCTTGCCTGAGCAGGGCGCACGTCCGAACAGGACCCGCCACGACCGCGAACGCTGGCTCGTCATCCATAGCGTGCCGTTATCCCCTGCAGGCCAAGGTTGTTTCGCGCCCAACAACCCCTAAGGACAGCAGCCCTGCTTCTGGTGGCATCACATAGGTGCATAAGGTGGTTGCTGGTTCCACCCTAGATTCAATAATACAATCACTTGATATGAATCTAGTGTTGCTCTATAATAATGCAATCGAATGATAGGAGTAATAATGCCAGCTGCCATTACACCCGAAGAAATAAAAAGCATCCGCTCCAGCTATGGTTTGTCGCAAAAATCTTTCGCGTTGTTGCTGGGCATCGGCCCGGCGAGTATAGTGCGTTACGAACAAGGCGCCACACCAAGCAAGGCGAACGCGAACCTCATTCGCGCGGCGCGCAACCCCCAGTTCATGGCAGAATGTCTGGAGGCCGACGGCGACCAGATCCCCGAGACGCAGCGCGTTCGCGCCGAGTCGGTCGTCTACGACTACATTTCGTTGGATCAGGACGAAAACGAGCGCATGCACGAAGGGCTCGACGTGTCCGGCCTTCCCTCTACCATGAGCATGAGCGAGGTCTACCACTTCACCCTGCAGCAGGAGATACTCAACGAGCAAGCAGCGAATCTGATTGCCGATGTTATTGCAGCGAAACGAGTCACTGGTGATAAGGAAGGAGTCTACGCCACCCTTTTGAATCGCCTAGCGCAGATAAAGCCGAACATCATCAGCGAAGCGACGATGGATGACAAAAAGCTGGCCGAAATACGAGGATTTCTCTCTCTTGCATCGGATTTGCTTGGAGAGCAGATAGTGAGGGCTGCATCATGAACAGCATCGAGCGCTTCTCGAATAGCGAATTCGAAGAACGGCTCAATGAGGCACTTTCGGTTCTTTTGTGTGACAAACGTATAACGCCGGTCGAAAACCAGTCTGCCGTGTTGTTGGGGGGACAGAGTGGCGCGGGCAAGAGTACGCTACATGTTATATATAAAAAGAAATACGAGCACAATATCGTCGTCATAAACGGTGATGAGTACCGAAAGCTTCACCCGCGTTTCGCACGTATACAGGAGCAATACGGCATCGATGCGCCGGCTCACACGGCTGCGTGGGCAGGAGCCATGGTAGAAGCTCTCGTGGACGCCCTTTCCTCAGAACGCTACAACCTTATAATCGAAGGTACCTTGCGCACAAGCAGCGTGCCGTTGAAAACGGCGGCGCTCTTGCAAGAACGGGGTTATCGCGTGTCGTTGGCTCTTATGGCAGTGAAACCGGAGATATCGCTGATCAGCTGCCAGATTCGCTACGAGCTCATGCGCATTGCAGGCACCACGCCTCGTGCAGTAGACCCCGCGCATCACGGCAAGATAGTCGAAGACATAGTAGAAAACCTAGCGGAGCTAGAAACGTCTGAATTGATCGAAGATGTTTCGCTGTACAACCGAGCGGGTACCTGCCTGGTGGCAGCAAAATGCCCGGCGCCGGATGCGCCAGCAAGCCTGGTCCTCAAAGACGTGCTGTTCGGCGCCTGGACGGAAGAGGAGCGCAGCCACTACGAAGACCTGAAAAAACAGCTGGAAGACGCCCGCAGCAATTCCGGTGCAGGGGAGCGCCCGGCCCGATAGCTGGGCGGTGCCTTAGCCTGGCGTTTGCGAATACAACAAAGTTGGGCATAGGAAAGCACTATCTAGGAAGGTACTTGGTGGAGCGCCCG
>JAFUCW010000252.1 GCA_017459485.1 Eggerthellaceae bacterium
AACGGTGGTGGACTGGCTCGCGGTTTGGGTTGCTGTGGCGGTCATCGTGCTGGCGGTCGCCTGCAACTCGGTGGCAGACGACGAAACCATGCCGACGATCCCGCCCACGCTACGCTCGAAGCCGTCGGCCAGCTCCAGCATCGTGCGCCGCGGCCAAGGCCCTTCAAGGTCGATGGCATGCCCCTGGTACTCAATTTGCAGCGTGCCACATGCGGCAAGCGCCGCCGCGCGGAACACGCCCTCGCACAAATCCATCATGGACTCAAGGTCGCCAAATGCCTGGTACGCTTCGAGCGTGGTGAACTCGGGATTGTGGGTCTGGTCCATACCTTCGTTGCGGAAAATGCGGCCCATCTCGTACACGCGCTCGAATCCGCCTACGAGCAGGCGCTTCAAGGGAAGCTCGGTGGCAATGCGAAGATAGAAGTCCTTGTCAAGCGCGTTGAAATGCGTGACGAAGGGCTTGGCATTCGCGCCACCCATAATGTTTTGCAAAAAAGGAGTCTCGACTTCGTAGAAACCCAGGTTGTCTTCCATGTACGTGCGCACGGCGCGCATGATCTTGAAGCGCTTCTCGAACGTATCGCGCACTTCCGGATTGACAATAAGATCGACATAGCGCTGGCGGTAGCGCGTCTCCTTGTCTGCCAACCCATGAAATTTCTCGGGGAGCGGGCGGAGGGACTTGCTCAAAAGCTCGAAACGCTCCACCGCCACCGAAAGCTCGCCGCGCTTGGTGCGCATGATGTTGCCTTCGGCGGAAATCCAGTCGCCCACGTCAAGGTCTTTGAGCTGCGCAAACGCTTCTTCACCCAGTGTGTTCACGCGGCAGAACAGCTGGATGTCGGCACCGGCCTCGCGCAGCACCACAAAGCAGATTTTGCCCTGGTCGCGCATGGCCATGATGCGTCCAGCGACCGCCACTGCATCTTCGGTGACCGCTCCCACTTCTACGCTGGCAAACAGCTCCTGGAGCTGGGCCACCTTGTGCGTTGGGTCGAACGCATGCCCGTAGGGGTTTTCGCCCGCCTCTATCAACGCCGCGCGCTTCGCCAGGCGCACCTCGCGCGGGTCGTCTTCAATCTGACCGCCTGTCTGAACATGGTCGTCGATCATAGCCACTTCTCCTTCAACAACGTTGTAGTCGCATTATAGACAAAGTCAGCGAGAGCCGCCGAGGCCCCTGTAATTGCCCCGCCGTTCAGCCGTCGCGCACTTCGGTACGCAAGGCCCAAAACAATGGGCAAGAGCAGGTGCCTCGGCGGCTCGCAGCGTCGGCAGTTCCGCTGTTCGGCAGAACAGCGGAACAAAACTAGCGAGAGATGTCGACGATGGTCATCTCGACTTCCTTGCCCGAAGGGCCGAGTGCCGTGACCGTTTCCCCCTTCTTCCGCCCAAGCAATGCGGCGCCCACAGGGGATTCGTTGGAGATCTTGCCCTCGCGCACGTCGGATTCGGCAGCGCCGACAATGCTGAACACACGCTCCTGGCCACTCATGCTTACCGTGACAACGCTGCCGATGCCCACCTTGGTCGAGCGCTTCGGCGCTGCAACCACGGTCGCATCGCCCAAAATGCGCTGAAGCTCGGCGATGCGCGCCTCCATCTGGCCCTGCTCGTTTTTCGCGTCGTCGTATTCGGAGTTTTCGGAAATGTCACCGAACGCACGAGCCTCCTTGATACGCTCGCCAATCTCGAGACGCTTCTGCGTAATAAGGTAGTTCAGCTCTTCTTCGAGCTTCTGCTTCCCCTCTTCAGTTAGAATGAAATCTCCGCCAGCCATTATTCCTATCCTTGTCGCCGTCCCAATCCATGGGAACTTATCGTATTCAACACCCTTTACATAAAAGAAGCGCGGCACGTGAAGCACATGCCGCGCATCCATAAGCATCGACGCTATTCCGCCTTCTTCACAACCTTCTTGGTCGTCTTCTTAGGTGCGGGCTTCGGAGCAGGCTGCGCCTCTTCCTCTTCCTGAACCTCTTCGTACTCTTCAACTACCTCCTCAACCGTTCCCGCTTCGGGCTCTTCTTCGGTCTCTTCGGAAGTTTCGTTGGCCCCCATGCCCTCACGCAGGTTTTTGACAGTCTTGCCCAAAGCACTGCCCAATTTCGGCAGGTTCTTCGGTCCGAAGATGAGCAAGGCGACAGCCAAAATGATGACGAGCTCGGGTACGCCCATACCTAAGATCTTCATAATGCCTCCATCATGTACACGAGAAGGTTCACGTCGAACCTTCTCGTCAGCTTCTGGTCGGGATGACTGGATTTGAACCAGCGACCTCTGCGTCCCGAACGCAGCGCTCTACCAAACTGAGCCACATCCCGCTCTAATAGCGCACGCTATCTTATCACAACCCACAAAAATGCGTGCGAATTAACGTAAACGCCACGAGTCTACGCCTTGGCTGCATTTCCCTCGTACCCTTTCATAACACATGACCTCCAAGACCAATGCACCATTTCCCCTTCACGTGCACCACGAAAATGATGCTGAATTAAGGAAAACGGTGCGCCGTTGCTTCGTAAAACGCTTGCGAACCACGAAAACACACTTAGTTCCCGCGTGAATCGACGTAGTCTTCGATGACCTTCAAGGCTGCTCGAACGTCGCTGATTCCTTCGGGGGCAAAGAGCACTTGAAGGTCGCCTTCGCATTCAAGTGCCGAAGACAGCGCGACGAGGGAGCTCAAAGAGATCTCCCCCGTTTGCTCGAACCTTTTGAGAGACCCGAGACTGACGCCGGATAAACGGCTCAACTGCGCTTGTGATAAATGCGCCTCTTTTCTCCGAGCGCGCATCCTCTGAGCTATCGCGTGAGTGTGTTTATGCGGCGTTTCTTGCGATAAGAGAGGCGCATTCATGAGTTGTATAGTACTCATATTTGAATCTTTTTCAATAGTTTGAGCTAATATATTAGCTACTTCTCCATATTTTGCACAAAAGCTGAGCGTAGAATGCAGCGCACGCAGAAACACGCGAAGCCCAAAAGCCGTGCACCTGCTGCGAGCAACGACCCCCGCTTGGACAACCGCGTTTTTCTGTCTACGAACTGCGCTCGCCTTCCAGCGGCAGCGCGTAAGAGGACTGAATCCTACTTAGTAGTGGGTTTTCTCTGACCGAATCGGACGATGAGCAAGAACCTGAAAGAAGTTAGAGTAGAATGAGCGAACGACCAAGGAAAGGTACTATGGATATCGAATTCTCCAACCCCTTTGCCCCTTCTGACAGCATGCAGCAAGAGGCGAACGGACAACGCCATCCACTCTCCCGCCGCACGCTCATCGTTGGCGGTGCCGCCTGCGCAGCAGCCTGCACCTGGGAGCTTTCTCTGCCTTTCGTTGCGCATGCCGACGAGCTCTCCGACAAACTCGACCAATACAAAGAGCTTGCAGAGAAGATCGACACGATGCGACTCGACCTAGAGAAGAAGGCCGACGAATACTACAAGGCCCTGATCATCTACGACGCTGCAGAAGAGCAGGTGGCCGAAGCCCAGAAGAAGATCGACACCGCCAACGCCCGTCTAGCGCGCCTGCAAGTGCGCCTGTCGGAGCGCATGAAGGTGCTCTATAAATCCGAGGGTTTCAATCTGCTCAACATTCTGCTTGACGCCACGTCGTTCAAAGACTTCGCCACCAAGCTTGACATGCTCAATCGCCTCAACGACGCCGACGCGTCCCTAGCGTCTCAGGTGCGCAAGCTGCGCGAGCAAAACGACGTGAACAAGCGCGAGCTTGACCAACGCAAAGAAGAAGCGCTTGAGCGCCTGAAGAACGCCCAATCGATTCAAGAGGACGCACTGAAGGAAAGCACCGAGCTCGAAGAGCTGTACGCAAGCGTGTCGGATGACATCGAAAGCCTGATCGGGACCGACCAGGCAGCCGCGCTTGCTGCTGGCGATGACGTGAAGATCATCGGCAACCCGCGCAACATCCCTCCGCATCCCGAAGTGGTCGAGTTCGCACGCAGCCGCATTGGATGCCCTTACGTATGGGCCGCTGCAGGGCCGTCGACGTTCGACTGCTCAGGCCTGGTGGTGTGGGTGTTCGACAAGGCGGGCATTGGCGGATTGCCCCACTACACCGAATCGCTCTACGGTCTTGCACTCGCGGTGGGTGCCGTGGTGC
>JAFUCW010000253.1 GCA_017459485.1 Eggerthellaceae bacterium
GACAGCCTGCGTACAGCTAAGATTCCCTTCAGAGTGCACATTCGCCATAACGTGCACGAAGACAATATAGGCGAGATGGTCGAACTGAAGGCGTTTATCGAAGCCTTGGCGCAGGAGTCAGGTAACGACCTGAGTTATTATCCTGCTGTTGTCGCAGGAAGCGAAGCGGCCGATGCGCGCGGAGACCAGGTGGGGCTTCTTTGTAGAACCGAAGCAAGCGAAGTGGGTCTTCAGCAGGAAGCAGGCCGTTTTTCTGCCGGCAGGGGGCACTACTGCGGAGCGCATACCATATGGGGAGTGAGCATTGACGATGCGGGCAACCTGCAGAAATGCTGGGAGATTGTGGACAAACCCGCTTTCTCCTTTGGCACTGCACACGATTGGGACCCGGGCGATCCGTTTGTTACCGCCAGCAATCCCGACAACTTAACAATGTACTTGAACACGGCCTCCCCTGTACGCGACGAGGAATGCCGCGAGTGCGTGTGGCTTCCCCATTGCGTGGGCGGCTGTCCGCATCGGCGCCTGATGGGGCAGCGGCAGTGCGTAGCGTTTAAGGACAATCCTGAAGGCTATGTACTGGCCCTTCACGCCCGCATCGGCAAGAATAAGAAAGAGCCGCAAGAATAATCCTGGTGACAACACCTGACAAGGGGGCAGGTCGTTTGTCAGGTTTTGACATCCGGCTTGAAGAGGCGCATTCATGAAGTGGGAGAAGTGGAGGGATGGCTGAGGCCAGGGAACACAATGCAGTTCTGTCAGGGGGACGGGCTATGATACACGTTTCCATGACGTCAAGCGCCGCGTTCGAGCCCGTCAAAAACTACTACGCCGCTACCAGAGCTGCGTGTTCGAGGCGTT
The DNA here is from genome assembly GCA_017459485.1 of Eggerthellaceae bacterium. GTDB lineage: Bacteria > Actinomycetota > Coriobacteriia > Coriobacteriales > Eggerthellaceae > CACXMZ01. The sequence continues at coordinate 862 of JAFUCW010000253.1, forward strand.
CAGACAGGAGGCGACGCCCAACCTATCCAGCCGTATCCGCACGCAGGTCGGGAAGGAGTGCTTCTCGATTGCGGGCATGTGTATCCAGTGGCTCGACGTCGTCAACGGCGACTGATGGGGAAAGACCATGGGCCAGAGAAGGAGGGTCCTGATCACTGCCGTGCGCGATGTTGCCAGCTAGCGCAGGCTAAAGTGGCAGGTATGCACCAAGATCGACGAGTTCGCAGAAGAGCGGGGCCGTCTTCGCGATGACGTCCGCTTGAGCGACGACTTTTACTATGGTGACCCGTTATGGCAGGACTTCAGGCACCATACTTTTTTCGCGTCGTCGCAACGCTATACTTGCGATATGAAGAAGACGGTTTTGAAGGCTATTCGAGAAGTGCGAGCAGCAGCTGCGGGAGCAGCTGTTCGCGTCTCGCCGGGATTTGGGGCAGTTGTCCCAAGCAAAGTGGTGTTCTGGAACCACTGGGGGCTCGGCTACGGTTGCAACCCTAAGTACGTGTGCGAGTCGCTGCGCCAGCGCAATCCCGGTGCGCTTGACCTGGTGTGGTTGGTGGCCAAGGCAGACCCTTGCATTCCGCCTGACGTGCGCCAAGTCCCTATTGGCGGTGTGCAAGCAGCGCGGGAACTTGCGTCGGCGCGTGTATGGGTGGGAAATGCCCGTATACGGCGCCATGTTCCCAAGAAGTCCGGGCAGTTCTACGTGCAGACCTGGCATGGCGGCGTCGGGCCAAAGCACATCGAAGCTGACGCGGCGCATCTGCCCCCCGCATACGCCTGGGGCGCCAAGCGCGACGGTGCCGAGTGCGACTTGCTCATTGCCAACAACGACTTATACGAACGCGTCATGCACGCGAGTTTCTTCTACGATGGCCCTGTCCTCCGCTGCGGCATGCCGCGCAACAAAGTCCTGCTCGACTATGGCAAGGCGCTGCGCTCGCGCGTGCGCGAAGCGATTGGGGTGGACGCCGATGTGAATATCTGCCTTTGGGCGCCCACGTTTCGAGATGGAGGTGGAGCACCGGCTTCGTTGCCTACGCCGGAAAAGCTCCTTAGTGCGTTGCAGCATCGGTTCGGAGGTACGTTCGTGCTTGTCACGCGCTTGCATCCAAACGACGTCGCGGGCGGCATGCAGCGCTTGGGGGAGGGCGTTGTGAACGCGTCGTGGTATCCGGACGTGCAGGAGCTCCTGGCAGCAACGGACGTGCTTGTCACCGACTATTCGTCCATTGCCGAAGACTTTGCGCTTACAGGGCGTCCTGGGTACTTGTTTGTTCCTGACGCGGCGCTCTACGAGCAAAGCCGTGGCTTCTACTACCCGCTTGACGTGCGGCCCTATCCTGCTGCTTTCACCGAAGGGGAGCTGCTTTCCCTCGTGCGCACCACTGCCGACGAGGAGTTTGCCGTGCGGCGCGAAGAGTTCTTCAGGTTGGTCGGTTTGGAGGAGGACGGCAAAGGCGACGAGGTTGTTGCCCAGATTGTCGAAGAGGTCGTGGGAATTGGGCGCTGAGCCGTGCTCTGTGTTGAGGCAGCAGTACGGGCGGGCAAAGTCGTCGAAGGAAATGTGTACATAATTTCGCCTTATGCAGTATAATAGTATTCAATCTGACTATGTAATGCGAAAAAATGTACACATTCCAACTCGAAGGAAGCGTTCATCTGGAACCCGCTTCGGCGATCGCTTCCCGTCTTGTCCTCCCGGAACCCGCTTCGGCGAAATCCTGTCGGATTTTGCGCGTCGTGCGAAGCGGTATGTGGCATGCATGCTCCTGAACCGAGATGCAATGCAGGAAGGGTGCCGAGAACGAAGGCAGGCGGGTGACGCGAACGAGTCATCCGTCCTTTCTTCGTGCAAGTATAATAAC
>JAFUCW010000254.1 GCA_017459485.1 Eggerthellaceae bacterium
TCAACCGTCCTGCGTGGAATCCTTCGCTTACGGCCTCAAGGATTTTACGAGGACCATTTGCGTCGCCCACGGGAACGACTTCCATGGTGTTTAGCTCACGCAAAGCCTCGAGCAAATCGCGATCGGCCTTCATTCCTAAAGCACCTATCACTGCATCGCCTGTAATCTCTACTTGCTCGTCAGCGTGATTGCACACAACCTTGTCTGCACCGACGGAAACAAAATGATGCTGAGGATACTGCTTTACATGCAGCTCGATAAGCCGCGCCCAAAGGGAGTACTTCACGTACTCGGCGCAATCACGGCCCGCTTCTTCCGCTCGGTAGATCATCGAGACGCTCTTGCCCTTTTCCGCCAGTTCGAGCGCCACTTCACAGCCCACCATGCCTGCGCCGCATACCACGATGTTGTCACCTTCTGGAACGTCGCCATCCAGCACCTTGAGAGGATCGAGCACGCCCTCCTCTACGAAGTCTAAGTGCGACATAACCGCGCCTGTTCCCACAATAGCGGCATCGAATCCGTCATCGACGAGCGTCTGAGCCGTGGCTTCGGTCTCCATGAGCACCTTGACGTTGCTCGACTCCAAGCGATGCTCTAAATACTTCAGATACAACATGAAGTCTTCCTTGAACGAAGGAAGAGCTGACAGGTACAGGGTCCCTCCGATGCGATTCGTCTTCTCGTACAAAGTGACCTCATGGCCGCGCTGTGATGCCACCAATGCAGCCACAACCCCTGCTGGGCCGCCGCCAACAACAGCGACTTTTCGCGGGTTTTCAGTCGGGATTATTTCGCTGAAACGCTCCCCTTCTTTTCCAAGGCAGGGGTTGATGGAGCACTGCACTCCGAAGGGAGCAACAAGGGACGAATGGCATTCGTTGCAGCGGAGGCACCGCCTGATGTCCTCGGGGCGATTCTCGATAACCTTTCTGGGCAGATCGGGATCTGCAAAAGTCTGACGACCAAACGCAACGAAGTCCGCCTCCCCTGCCGCAAGGGCAGCTTCGCCCAATTCGGGGGACACGCTGTTCACGGTCACGATCGGAACCGACACGTGCTTCTTCACCTCTGCCGCCAATGGCATCACAATGCCACGTGGTGTGAAGTAAGGAGGAATCCACGCTTGGCAGCCAATGCCAATCGACGTGTCATAGTCTTCAGGAGCAAACTCCCCGCTCTTGATGCCCTCGTAGTACTGGTAGCGCGAATCCCAGGTGCCGGCCGAAACGTGAATTGCGTCCACACCTTCGTCCTCCAGCATTTTTGCGAATTTGCAAGCCTGATCCAAGGTGACACCTTCGGGAATCGTGTATTCCTCTGCCGAGATACGGTACATGATTGGGAATCGGTCGCCGACAAGCTTGCGTGTTTCGCGCAGTATTTCAAGCGAGAATCGAGCGCGGTTTTCCAAGCTTCCCCCGTACTCGTCTGTACGACGATTGGTGTAGGGCGAAAGAAACTGCAGAGGCATATAGCCATGCGCGCAATGAATCTCGATTCCGTCAAAGCCTGCCTTCTTCGCACGTAAGGCTGCTTGGGCATACGCGTCAATCAACTCGTGAATCTCTTCCGCGGTCATGATGCGACACTCGTCATAGCCTGTTTGGAAAGTTGCAATTCCAGAAGGGGTTGCAGGGGCCACTCCGGAAACCGATTTCATGGCAAAGCAACCGCCGTGTGCAAACTGCATGAAAATCTTTGCTCCGCCTGCGTGTGCGGCGTTCACAAGCTTCGCTGCACCTGCAATATAGATGTCTTTCGACATATCTAGCTCGCCAGGAATAACGCGCCCCTCTGGGTCGGGCAACGTGATTTCGGTAATGATAAGACCGACACCGCCTTCAGCGCGCCGATAAATATAGTTGATCAGCTGCTCGGTAACGAATCCGTCCGCCGACGAGAAATTTGTGCCCATCGCAGGTACGACCATGCGGTTGCGCATTTCGCAGTTTCCAATAGTGCCGGGTTCCAGTAGCTTTGTAAAAGTCTTTTCCATAGCGCCTCTCCTCTTATCGAAAGCGTAGATGCAAAAGGCCTCATTTATGCAATGAACCATTCTTTTGCATGCCTGCCCTTATTGTGAAGAAACGTGATGCACGGATTTGTGACGGACGTCACACAACCCACCCGTAGACTCCTGCGCGCACTCGATAAGCGTGCGGTTTGCGGTTCAAAACAAGGACGGCGATCCCCAGCTCAACGCCCTGCAGCGTATTGAGCGAATCGAGAGGCAGCGCACGCCTTGCCCGCCGGCCGCATTACCCAGGTCCTACCTTGCGGAGCCTGCAGACGTGAGCCAAAGGGACATTGGAGGCATTTGACTCATACCGCACAGCCAGCGCGCCTCCCTCCCTGGACTCGCCGTCCAGCAAGCAAAACGACCCGGAACGTGAGTCAAATGCCTCCCTTTGGCTCGCGCTTCGACTCACGTCCCTTTGGCTCACGTCCCTTTGGCTCGCGCACCACGTGGTTCACATGCCAAGCTATTGCCCTCATTTTCTTTGCGCAATCCAAAATGACAAGCATGTTTGTCACAAAGTCGGGTTTCTACAAAGTTAGACAATGTTATTTGGTGCAATTGCGGGAACAATCAAGGAATGATTGCCTTTGCAGGCAAGCAAAGTCCCTTATATTGACCTCCTGAAGGGGCTCAAATTTGTAGAAGTCCGACTTTGTGACAATAATCCAGCTAATTGAGACTTGCTCGGATGCCTCTCCTTGTTTCTAGCGCCTCTTGAGCTCCCTTCTGCACGGTGCACCCACCGCCGACCACTGCAATCTGGTCTGCATGGCGGAGTCAAAGGGAGGGACGGGGCCCAAAGAGAAATGCGCTAGGAGGCTTCGCGTTGGCGGCTTGCAATCACTTCGCAAAACAGCGCGCCTCCGATGATAAGCACGGCACCCACCCATTGGCCTGCGCTCAGCAATTCGTGCAGGAACACCGCGGAAAAAAGCACGGCCGAAAGGTATTCGATGTAGCTGCACGTTGCCACAGTGGACGTGGGCAGGTTCGCCACAGAGCTAAAGTAAAGGTAGCACCCCAGCCCCATGTTTCCGATGCCTAAAACGAGCATTGGCAGAATATCCGTCGCTGCAGGCACCTGCAAAGGCATACCGGTCGCAAGGATGATCACCGCAATGGTAACGGTTGCACACAACAGCTGCACGACCGTTCGCTCCAAGCCGTCTTCGACCGTAGCGAATTTGCCAAGCACGATCATCACCGTGTAGGACGCCGCTGCCGCCAGGCCACAAAGAATGCCCGTGATGTTCAAGGTTGTGTCCACGGCGCCGTTCACCAAGACCACACCCGCAACAATCACCGCAAACCCCGCAACCATGCTGCGTGTCAGACGCGTCTTGAACACGATCGGGGACACCACCATCAACCCCACAGGGCCCAGTGCGTAGAGAAGCGACGAAACGGCAACGCCTACTTCGTGGTAAGCCTGGAACAGGAAAATGACACTCAGGCCCAAGCACGCGCCCGACGCTGCAACGAACAGGAAATTCTTACGGCTTAGGTGCAAAGAGAAGCGTTTGCGCGTTGCCAGAAAAACGATCAGGAGGGACAAAGCGCCAAGCAGCACACGGACGAGCGCGATTTCGTGCGTGGGCAAAGCGATGGCCTTGACCCAGATTCCGTTCGACCCGAAGATGAGCAACGACGTAAGATATTTTGCGTAGTCACGGCCCATTCGAATGTCGGCGCTTACTCTCATACAACCCCGTGCCGCACCAGCATCTACGGCATTTCCTCTGTTGAAAATAACTAGTAATCATAGATTACTTTCTATATTATTCTATGTCATGACCCATGCGAAAGGAACCTGAATGCCAGCGGTGCACGACGAAAGCACACCCCCAGAGCACAAGACCGAGCAATTTGCGCTACCTTGTGCTCGCCTGCGGTGCGCTGAATTGCATCGCATGTGGCACCTGCTACCTCTACGGCGTGTTCCAGCCCTACATTATGGACTACTTCAGCGCCACGTCGGCAACGGCATCCACCCCTTACACGCTTCTGTAGATGCTCATGACCATAGCGCAGTTTCTTACGGGCCTGCTTCAGCGGCGCTGCGGAGTCAAGGCGACTGCGATTGTCGGCCTTGCGCTGATGGCGGCAAGCTACTTTTGCTGTTTGCTCTTGCCGAAGGACATGGTGGGAGCAATGATTCCGGCATACAGCGTGACGTTCGGCATTGGCATGGGCATCACCTACAACACCGTTGCCGCAACCGCCGTGCGCTGGTTCTCGGACCGCAGGGGCCTGGCCACCTCGATCGCCTTGGGCATGATGGGCGGAGCGGACATTCTGCTGCCGCCGGTGTTCGGCGCCGTGCTTGCCGACGCGGGGCTCCAGGTGGCATTCCGCTACCTGGCGCTTATCTGCGTGCCCTGCATGCTGCTCACGCTGGCCGTGTCCAAGGACGTGCTCGCAGGCTACATGGCCGACTACGTGCCGACCGGTGCCGTCGCTAAGCAAACCGCCGCCCACGAGCGCCGGGGAATCTGCGACTTGATCACCACGCGCGACGCATGGCTGCTCGTGCTGCTCTACTTTGCGCTCGTGACCACCTACCTGGTGA
>JAFUCW010000255.1 GCA_017459485.1 Eggerthellaceae bacterium
AGGGCTACCAGAACTCCTACAACCAGCAGCCCGCACAGCCCGAGCCGCAGCAGGATTACGGCTACCAGGAGCAGATGGACTACGACGCTACCGCAGGCGTGTACGACGAGGACATTCCCTTTTAGTGGTGAACCCATGAACATCTTCGATTCGTACATATACGCAGGCCAGCAGCTTACGCCGCGCGACAAGGAGCAGTATTACACCGCGCTCGTGGAGTTCATCGCCTACGACTTCGAGCCGAAGCTTAAAGGGGCGGCTCTGGCGGTTTTCACCGCCATCCGCCCTTCCCTTGAGCTAAGCAAGCAGCGGGCAAACAGCGGGCGCAAGGGCGGCACCAGCCGAAGCAAGGCCGAAGCCGAAGGCGCAGTTGCTACCAAGCAAAACGCAAACAAAACCGAAGCAAGCGGCGAAGCAAACGGCCAAGCTATGAGTAAGAGTATGAGTAAGAGTAAAGAAGAATCTCCTAACGGAGATTCCAAGAAAGCCCGCCCGCGCTTCGTGAAGCCGACCGAAGAGCAGGTTTCGGACTACGCGGCGGAGCTTGGCAACCCCACCTTCGACGCAGCCCATTTCATCGACTACTACGAAAGCAACGGCTGGAAGGTCGGGCGCAACCCCATGAAGGACTGGAAGGCAACCGTCCGCAATTGGGTTCGCAAGGACGCACCGCAGATGAAGGGCGGTGAGTACCATGCGGAATACGACTAGCTGCCCGCATTGCGGAGCCACCCTGAACGCCCGCGAGTGGACGCTTGGCGGAAAGCCCGTGTTCGCAGGCTACGAGCAGTGCGAATGCGAAGGCGCGAGGGCGGAACGCGCCGAGATCGAGCGGTTACAGGCCGTGGCGGAGCGCAGGGAACGCGAACGGCGCGAGCGCGAGGCCATCCGCAAGGCCGGAATCATGCCGCGCTTCGAGAACGCCACGCACCCGTTAGCGCCCGAATGCGCAAGGGACATGCAGCAGGGGCGAAACCTCTACATCTTCGGCGAGGTCGGTACCTTGAAAACGCACCTTGCATCGGCCACGGCCAGAATCCTAGTGGCCGAAGGCTGCAACGTGAGGTTCTCGGCCATGTGGAAGGTGCTGGATGCCATCAAGGCGGGGTTCAGGGACAACTACGACCCGCTGCCCGCCTACCAGAGCTGCAAGTACCTGATCTTGGATGACTTCGGCAAGGAAAGCCCCACGGACTTTGCGCTTGAGCGCATGTTCGCGCTGATTGACGAGCGGAGCGCAAGGATGCTGCCCACGGCTGTAACGACGCAGTACAAGCCCGGACGGCTAATCGAGCGCTTGGCAAAGAACGGCGATAAGGACACGGCAATAGCCATCGTCTCAAGGCTTCGGCAGGATTGCCGCAGCATCGAGCTTGAGGGCAGGGACAGGAGGCTTGGATGATTGAGCTTCACGGGCTGTCCTACGAGAAGGCGATTCTTTACGGGATGCCGCACATTGGGGCGCGGTACACGCACAACGGCCAGAAGTGGAAGAAGAACGGCGCTAGGAAGTACGAGCGGACGCAGGAATGGTGCGCCATCTGCGGCAAGCCCTCCAAGAACTGCCATCACGTCGTTCCGATATCCAACGGCGCTGTGTTCGAGCTTTGCACGCCAAACGGTAACTTCCCGCTGCGTTCGCCCCTGTTCGCGGTATGCGGCAGCGGCACCACGGGATGCCACAACGGCTTCCATGGCGGCGCTTGGCTCAAGGCAAGGTGGCTATGGGACTTGCCCGAATACGAGGAAGCCTGGTGCAACGGCGAGCTTCTTGCACGCTTCGCACCGCACCACCCGGCGCTCTACTGCTACGGGCAATGGGAAATCGAGAACACGAAGACCGGGCTTGTGATAGCCCATCGAGAAAGGTACTGAAATGACCAGAATCAGCAAGTACGAACTGGTAACGGAAATCTCCATGCTCTGTGACGAGCTGGAAGCCTACAAACGCGAGGCTGCTGATGCCAAGTATGAGAAAAACCTTGTCGCTGGCTACGTTCATTCGAAGCAGGAGTTGAGCGATCTGGACGCTCACGCCCTCAACGTTGGCCGCAAAAAGATTTTTGATGACCACACTTACACATGGCGAGAGGTCAAGGCATCACGCAACGCCGAGACGGGCGCAATCATGGTGACCAAGTTTGAGAAGTTCCGCGAGAGCGTGCTCCATAGCTGCCCGGACTGGATTAGCCAGCGCGATTTCTTCGCGTACTTCGACGGGGAGTTCCGCGCCCTCTACGAAGAGCAGAAGGATAAGGCCATCGCAGAGCTTAAGGAATCAGAGGCTAAGGAGGGCGAAGATGACGAACGAGTCCATCGAAAGCATCCTCAACGATTGCACCATCAACCCCAAGGTCTACTGCTTCCAGTACGATTGCGGCCAGGGCATCTACGACGAGCTGGCAGATTACGTGCCAGACATGTGCATCCACCTGGTAGGCCGCACCGAGGCCGTTATGCGCCATGACCTGATTCACTTCGTGGAGGGCGATTCGGAGTTCCACATCGGGGACAAGGTAATCCGCAAGAACGGGCGCATCGGCACGGTCATTGGCTTTGCGATTGGCAAGGACAACAGGCATTGCCTGGTGCTCTCGATGCATGACGGCCATTGGCGCACGTACCTATGCCCGATTGACGAGGCGCGGAAGCTAAAGGTTCCCACGCCCGCGCAGGTGCGCACTTTGATCATGGGCGCTATCCAATCTGCGGCCAGCGGCGATAACTACAACGCGGAAACGGCTGAACGCAAGGCCGATTACATCATGGACGTTGCGCACGCCTGCTTCTGCGGCGAGCCGTTCCCGATTGGGGGTGCGAAATGAGCAAGGTAGCCATAGCCATTGGAGCATCGGCCATCGTCCTGCTCGCGCTCACCGCCTGGGCGCTGTGCGCGGTTGGCGA
>JAFUCW010000256.1 GCA_017459485.1 Eggerthellaceae bacterium
ATCCTGGGTTACCGTACCACTCGGATCTTCGGGCGTGTTCACAAACAGCCAGTAGCCCTCATCAAGTGTTGCCACCTGGCCAGCCGCAACCGTTGCAGCCTTCGTTGTGTCGTCCACAGCGGCAGCAAGTAGGTTGGCGAAGCTATCGGCGGCCACCCTCGTGCCGTTCGGCAGCGTGTAGACCGATTCGCCCTGGGCGGGATCCGTCAGGGTATCGCCTTCAATGTTCGCCGAAATGTAGTCGGCCGCATCTTGGGCAGTGGTGCCTGTGTACTTATCGGCTCCTGCAACATGCGTAGCATCTGCAGCTTCGTCCTCTGCGGTCCACTTGCCGGCGTGTGCCTTGATAGCGCCTTCGACAGCAGCCTTCATGGCATTTTTAGCAGCGTCATCAGCGCCAGCCCACTGGATGTCCGTCGCTTCTCCGTTAGCGGCAATATCTGCAGCAAAAATCTGGTACGCGTCGTAGCTTGCTGCAGCATTCCCTTCTTGACTCTTAATAGTAATCGTACCCGTTTCGGCGAAAGCCGCAGGGACGGCCAGGCACATGGCGAATGCCAGGGCCACCAAAACTGCGAGCAAGTACCTTGCCCGACTTTGTGCTTTTACGTTTCTTGTCGTACTCATTTTTCTTCCTCACCTTTCTTTTCTTTTGCCTTTACCTTTGCCTATTTCCCACATCTGTCTCTTTCTGCAGATGAAGGTTCCAAAACCGAATAGCGCTTGTTCGTGCACCCGCATCCCAAGCACCATGCCCGACTAGCCGCCAGAAGGCCCTTCGTCCTTTCGCTTCTTGCGCGTGGTAGCGAACGCTGCTAGGGTGCCTGCGGCCACTGCAATGCCAACTATCAGAAGGATGTCGGTGAGCGAGTCGCCCGTAAGCACGCCACCGGTGCGTGTCGTGGTCGTCGTGCCCGGCGTGCCCGCACTTGGCGTGTTCTCCTTGGACGCAGGGTTGCCCGACGTGGGAGTTGCGGATGCGGGAGTGTCAGGCGTATTGTCGCCCGGTGTGCTGGACTTCCCTGACTCGTCGGACTTGCCAGGTTCTTCAGAATGCGGCGTGTTCTGTTTGGGGTCTTCCACTGTCACGTAAGCAACCATCCTGGTCGCATCGACGCCGATTACGCGAGCGCCTGCACCTGTGATGGTGGCCGTAAAGCTTTCCAGCGTACCATCATCGGCGATCGGCCCGGGTACGATGGTCACCGTTAAAGGAGCCGCCAGAGGATCGTAGCCTTTGGGCGCGGCGACTTCCGTTAGCGTGTAGGAACCCGCCCCCAGACCGTCGAGCACAGCCCGTCCGTCGGCATTCGTCGTGAAGACGCAGTCGGCGTCGGCCGCGTTCGTCCACGCGCCGCCTGCAGCAAGGTAGTCCCCCGCCTCATTCTGCAACGTGAATTGCGCTCCCGAAAGCGCAGTGGCAGTACCGGCCTCGACCTTCGCAACGTCGAGCGCGAAGCTGTACATGTGAACAATCGACGGAACGGTGCGGCCTTCCTCGCCTTGATCCGGCCTGTTCGTGTAGACCAGCTCTACCGAGTTCTCCACCAGTCCGTCGCGCAGCGCTTCTGACGTCACGTTTGCCGTGTACTCCACGATGATGCGATCAGTTGCAGCCAGCGTGGGCAGGATGTTCTTGATGTCGTTGGAACCCATGCGCAAGCTGCCGCCGTCCTGCACGACCTCTAGGTCGATTGCCGTCGTGGTCCCGTCGGCGTGCAGCACTTCCGCCACAACTGTGCCTACGTCGATGGACAGCCCGTTGCCCGGCGTGTCCAGAAACCAGTACGTGTAGGATCTGTACGCGGAAAGGTCGGAAGGCAGCGTGCCTGTCACACGGAACGAAACCGGCTTGCCCACGCCCAGGGCTGCAGCGCTGCCCCACTCTCCCGTGGAAGGCTCAAGGACTTCCTTTTTCACGGTGGGCGTGGTGGACTTCTCGGTAACGTTGGCAGGCGCCTGTGCGTCCACCAGCACAGCCAACGGACGAGCAGCGCCCGAAGCGACTAAATAGTAGCCCTCTGGCAGTGCAGACATCTGCCCGGTCTTGAAGGTGGCTGCAGGGGCTGCGCCCGACGCGTAAATGGCGTCGCGCAACGCTATAGCGAAAGAAGATTCCGCATCGGCGGCCAGGCGACTGGACAACCATGCTGCAAGCTCTTCTACCTGGGTACTCGGGGCACCGACAGCCTCCCACACAGACACGGGCACGCAGCCTTGAGTGGTTGCGTTTTGTATCGATCCCTTTTCCACCTGGCCCGCCATCAAACGGTAGGCATGGTAGCTGCGCTCGGTGCCGTCCGGCGATGCAATGGTCAACTGGCCATCCTGAGCAAACGCAGTCACTGGGGAGAAAGTGCACACCACGCTGGCGATAGCGACACCCACGAGCACAAGCAGCATCGCGCGCAGAACGTTCGCGCCGCCGCCAAGCAACAGCGCGCTTGGAGCATTGCGCGTACGCTGCGCTCCGAACAGACGGCTTCCATGCCGCGCGCAATGCGCTGACAGCATACCCGATGCGTTATGTCCACGTACGTCTAGCACTGCACGTCCTTCGCTTTAAGCACCTGGCTTTTCGCATCCGATCGAGCGTTTGCCCTAGCGGCTGCGGCAGCCTCCATTTGAAGGCGACGTCGGCGCACAACAAGCGCCATGCTGCCGATAAGGATTGCCAGCAGCAGGCCAGTTCCAGTAACACCTGCCATGCCAGTTGCGGGCATCTTCAAGATGAACTTGTTCACGAAGCCGGAGGCATCCTGGCCGTCGTTGCCGGTGGGCTGGCCCTGCGCATCATAGTATTTGACTGCCGTATCCAGATGACCCTTGCCGTCGTCGGTAAAGGTTATCTCGACCTTGTACAGAGCATCGTCGTAGCTGATGTTGTCCTGCAAATCGTTGTCCTCTGCCACGTAGTAGGTGCGTGTCATGCTGGTTTGCAGGGTGCCCGTGCCGTCGTAGAGGTCGCCCAGATCGAAGCGGACCGCGCCGAACTCGACAGGGGCGGTGCTGGTCTGAGCCGCCTGGTCGACAGCAGTCGGTGCACCATTGGTAGCACGTGCGACAACCCGCAAATCGTCGTCGAGCAGCATGAAGCCGAACTGGCCCTCGCGCAGCGGATTGGCGCTGTGCAGGGTCTTGGTGACGGCGATGACAGCTTCGCCTTGCGCGTTATAGGTGTTTTCGATGCTGGCCGAAGCGGTTGCCAGGGCCTCGATGGCACCCTCCGCACCGACGCTGCCCGTCTGGGTGAAGCCGTTTCCTGGCGCGTTTTCGACAACCGTGTAGGTAGCGCCGTGCGGCAAATCCGCGATGCTAAGCACTTCGCCGCCGGCAAGCTCTACGGTAGCCTGGCCGTTCTCGTCGAAGGCGACAGTCCCTTCAGCGCCGTATGGCTCTTCGTTCAGCTGGGCTTCAAAGGTGCCCGAAATTGGGTTGTCCGCATTGTCGCGCAACGTAACCGTGAAGGTGAAGGTGTTCAGCTGGGCTGCCAGCGGCGTGGTGTTGACCAAGGTCTTGGCAAGTGTCAGGCCGCCGGGGTTCATGTAGTTCGTGAATACGATGTCGCCCTCGGGGTTGGCGCCCGTCGCAAGCTCGTGGTAGAGCACGGTCGGGACCAGGCGGCCGTCGCCATTGTCGACCACCAGGATGCGCACCGTGGCTTCTTCGTTGCTGTAGGTTATGGCAGAATCGGTGCCGGCAACCTCGCTTACCGTGGTGGAGTAAATCCAACCGGTAGGATGCGGGTAGTCGTCCATATCCCGGTTCCAGGAACGATAGGTAGCATCATCGAGGATGATGTCGCCCTCGGCTGACGCAGCGGCATCTTCATCGGAAAGCCGCACGACTGGGGTCGCCTTGCCTGCTGCAACATCGGCTGCTATGCCCGCCAAAGTAAAGGCGATATCGGGGAACAGGATGGGCGCCATGCCTGTTGCGCTGTCTTCGCCCGCATTGGCAGCGTCCAGGCTGCCCGAAGCTGCCGTGGGGTTGGTGACCTGGAAGGTGAACTGGCCATCTTGTGCGGTGGCGCCCACCAGCTTCTTTTGCGCCTGCACGGCTACCGAACCTTCGGCATCATAGCGGTTGACGAAGGTAGCCTCATCCGCGTCGGCCGCTTCAGCCACGCCTCCAACGGTGTTACCCGTTGGGGTCTCGCCCGTAGCACTTTCGATGCTCCAACCGGAAGGCAGGTTGGTCTCGACGATTTCATAGCTTACACCCGGCGGCAGGTTGTCGAACACCACGGTCTGACCGGCCTTCAGCTTAAACGTGACTTCGCCGCTTACCGGCTGCAGCGGGGTATTGGACACCTTCGTCCATTGCGCGTACAGCGTAACGGTCTGGCCTGGGGCGGCAAGGGACGAGCCCGCTCCAAGTGTCTGGCCGGGCAGATACGCAGTCGCGCCAGACGCGGATGCATCCTGCGCCGTGGACCATCCGGTAAACACGTAACCATCGCGTTCGAACTTGTTGGCGGCCACGGTGAACGCGCGGCCGGCCGAAACTTGCTGCTGCCGCACATTCCCCGACGTTGCCCCGTTGCCATCGTAGGCCACGGTGTAGGGCTTGGCAAGATACTGGTAGATGACCGTACGCGTGCTCCCGGCAGGCATGCTGACCGTCTGCGCCGCCGGCGACGTATAGCCCTCGTACGTGTTAACTGGCGCAACAGTATCGACGTCGGGCATCACGATGGTCTCGGTCTCTTCGACCAGCTTGCCAGGCAAGGCACCGGTGGTTGGATGTTGCTTGTAATGCTGGACGATCAGATGCGGAACCTGGTCCTCGGCTACCCACTGAGCATACAGCGTGGTGACCTTGCCACCCGTCGGCTGATAGGACGTGCCAAGCGGATCATCAGCCCCCGAACCGTCGGGCTCGGTGTTCCAGCCCATGAGCACATAGCCCGGACGCGCCGCAGTCGTGGACCCGCTATTGGGCAGTGCGAACTCATCGAACACGATGCTGTCGCCTTGAGTGGTGCCCACCAGATCATTGGTCGCTGTGCCAGTGATCGAACCGCCGTTGGGATCGAGAATCACACGCTCGCGGTCGTTTCTCACATCCCATACCCAGGTATCGGCTTGCTCTTCGGGGCTGAGGCTGTTCTGAATGTCTGACGGTGAGGCTATCTTGTCGGGTCGCCCTCGCTGCGCCACCTGAGCGTGGCCAAGTCGATAGGCGAATAGGGGAACATGGGCGAAAACGTGCCGGCAAAGAATTCAGGGCCTATCGTGATCTTCCAGAGCTTATCCTTCCCGTCCCACAAGTCATAAACGGCCGCATAAGGTACATCACGTAAGCTTAGGTTACGTATATCAAGCTCTTCAAGATCATTACAGCCGCCGATAAAACTTGAGATAGAAGCTCCTTGACCAGTATGAAGCGTCGATAAATCGAGTTTCTTGATAGACCCACAATTTTGAAACGCGTTGTTCAGATTGGAGACGATCGCGTTTTCGGTGCTCGACCCGAACTCGACCGATTCCAGCGCGGAGCAATTCCGGAATAGCTGGCCCATGTTTGTTACGTTGCTCAAATTGAGCGTCGAGAAGTCGACCGATTTCAGCGCGGCACAATACTGGAATAGCCCTTGCATGCTTGTTACGTTGCTCAAATTGAGCGTCGAGAAGTCGACCGATTCCAGCGCGGCACAATACTGGAATAAATATTGCATGCTTGTCACGTTGCTCAAATTGAGCGTCGAGAAGTCGACACTCTTTAAATTCTTACAGTAG
>JAFUCW010000257.1 GCA_017459485.1 Eggerthellaceae bacterium
CCACCCAGACCAGGTCCACGATAACTAGTGTTATCGGAATCGCCCTTGATAGTTACATTTTTCGGAACCTCAATCGATTCTGTTGCCTGGATGTCAGAAGTGATGGTAATAGTATCGCCATCAGCCTGACCCATAGCAGCCACGAATTCTTCCCACGTGCTTACACTGCGGTCTTCCGCAAATGCCTGCGTATGCGTGAGCGCAAACACACAGGCGAGTGCAACTGCAAGTGCTGCAGCTAGCGCAAAGACCCTTTTCGTAGTGGTAGCTGACTGGTTCATTGCTCTTCCTTCCAACGGCACGACTAGAACGTCTTCATTAATTGACACTTCTCCATTAGACAGTTGCGTGAAATGATACCCCCCATTACAGTGAAAAGCGGCCTTTCTGGGCCGCTTCGAGCATCTAGTGGAGCGATCTTTCCTTCAATCCTCTAACCTTGAGGCAGGCCGCGAATGGCCGTCGACCGGCCCTCCCCTGCACGGCCCTTTCCCCCTGCCGATCCAGACGGCCCGGGGGGTGCTGCCGGCGGGGAGGGTTGCAGCGCAACAGAGCTGATAGGGACCTGCCGGGCAGGATGCCACGGCCGAGTAATGTGGGTGCCCATCGCCGCTGCGGCTTTTCCGATCGACCAACCAGGAAAGAGGATAGCATGGCAACACAGAGGGAGAGAATAGAGTCCCGGCATTCGGTGTATCTGGGGTTCGATGTCGGCAAGCAGTTCCATTGGGCGTGCGCGCTCCGCGCCGATGGCGCAACGACAATGAGCCGGCCCGTCCCCAACCGCCGCGAAGATGTGGCGGCCACGATTGCCGAGGCGCAGGAGGCTGCGGCAGAAGGAGACGTGCTGGTCACGGTCGACCAGCGCAACAACATCGGCGCGCTAGTCGTGCGCGAGGCGAGGGAGGCGGGCTGCGACGTGGCGTACCTGCCGGGTTCGGCGGAGAAGGCGGCGCGCAGCATGTACCCAGTGCTTGCGAAGACAGACGAAATTGACGCATGGGTAATCGCGCGCACGTCGATGGCCACGCCGGAGGCACTGCGCCCCGTTCCCGACTGCCACGAGGCGCGGCTGCTTGGCTCCCAGCGCCGGCATTGCACCAAGCTCGCCACCCAAGCGACCAACCGCCTGCGCGCGGTGATGCTTGAGAGCGACCCGTCCTTTGAATCGGCCTGCGAACTGGGCAAACAATGGACCCTTGAGGTGCTGGCCGAGCTTGGCGGCGCTTGCGGAATCGCCGCAGCGGGCAGGCGCCGCTATCGTTCGCTGTGCGCCAGGGCAAGCGCGCCCGCAGAAGCCGCCGATGAGCTTTGGACCGCCGCGAAGAATTCAGCGGAGTCGCCGTCACACCCAGCGGGCGAGGACAGGTGCGTCATGTGGCAGGCGCGCAGGGTGCTGGAAGCCAGAGGCGAGGCGGAGGCGATTAGGGCCCAGCTAGACGAGATGCTCGTCGACGACGAGTGCTACCAGTGCCTGCGAACGGTGCCGGGAATCGGGCCCGTCGCAGCCGAAGCGCTGGTGTCGCTGGTCGACATATCCCTGTTCGACAGCCACGACCAGCTCGCCTCGTTCTGCGGCTTGGCGCCAGCCGACTCGAAGTCGGGGACGTCGGTCGAATACAACACGACGTCCAGGCGTGGAAACAAGGAACTGAAGAACCTCATGATCTTCACCGTCAACAGCCTCATAGGAACCGACGGCTACTTCGGCAGGTACTACGACGCCGTGCTGGAAAGGTCGAGTGGCGACGCGAAGCTTAAACGCAAGCGCGCCCTCAAGGCCGTTGCAAGAAAGCGCCTCAAGATTATCTTCGCGGTGATGCGGGACCTCGTGCCCTACGATGCAGAGCGATGGGAGGCGACCGCCTAGCCCAAAGCGAAAGTACACCTACTGCGCAGCCCCCGTGGAGGGGCCCAGCTCTTCACGTCCTCGAAATACCGTTGCTCGGTGAAAAAAGACAACTAGAAGGGCTTGACAAAACTATAGGGACACCCCCCTGTCCTAGTCCCCTGTCTTATGGATGCGGAATCGCACCGAATTCTTCGTGCATCAAGATAAGAAGCGGGATGCCGAAAACAATGGGGAACACGCTCGTGTTCAGCATCACCGAAACACCGAACAGAACAGCGTCTACGTCGGGGTAAGCCACGGCCACCATCGGGGTTATCAGCAAGGTTTCCAGCGCCGCCGCCGCACAGACAATGCCTACATGTGTAAGGAGGCTTTTCGCATCGCGCAGCGAAAAAGGCACGCGCGACCACTTCGTCCAGTACAAATAAATAAGGAAAGGTCCCGCAAAGTTGGCAACGAAGCCACCAATCGACGACCAACGCAGCGAACCGCTTATCGTATCCATGATGAGGTTGCCAACAGCCATGACCACGCAGCCCGGCAATCCATAGAACACCGCATAGACAGGGCCAAGCAAGGTTACCGGCCGCACGTCGGTAAAGCCAGGAATTACTTCCATCACCTTGAACGGGATTGCAATAAGCAAGTAGACAAGCAAAAGGAGCAGGAAAAGCCTTGCCTTTTTCATGCGGCTTCACCCCCGCTTCTGCCAAGCAAGGCGCCCACGTCAAGTATTTCGACAAGATTGCCAGCAATAACGAGGGCTACGCCTGCAAGCAGGGTTGGCGTAAGCTGAACAGGGTCGATAAGATTTGCCGGGAGAAGCTGCGTCCAGAGCACCGTGAAAGCTATTTCCATGGCATAGATAACCGTAGCACTTGCAGGTGTGGCTTTGCGCTGCGCAAAGAAGTTGAGCGGCACGGTAAGTGCAATAACAAAGTAGGAATACACGGCGAGGCTCGCGACAACATCTGGCGCCCAAGGCATACCAAAGAAGGTGTTAGGCTGTACGGCCATCCAGAAAAAGTAGCTGAGGATACCGCCCGACAAACACACAAGAACCGAAAGAACAACTGGGTCGTGTTCGCGGGCGTACTGGTTGAGCTTGATAATGTAATACGCACGCAAAACGCATCCAGCCGCAATAATGCCCAGTCCAGGGATTTGTTGGGACGTGACCTGCCCAATCAGCGCAATGGTAATACCCACAAGGACAACGGCAGACGAAATCCAGCTTCGGCGATTAACCTGCTGACGCTGCATCACCAGGATTAGAGGCAGTGCCACAACCGTCAAAGCCAGCGTGAACGCACCCGTTGACACATCGAAATCCCTCAACCCGAATTGGTACATGATGTTGTATGCGGCATTAAGAACGCTCAAAAACACGCAGCGTAGGAGCTGTTTGCGCCCATCCTTGCGCAGGCCTGTCCGAACACGCCTCAAGAAGGCGAAAAGCAACAACGTGCCTCCCACAAGAAAGGTTATCGACGTTGTGGCGAAAGGCGACACGGTATCGGGAATGTTGGCAAAGATGACCACTTCCGTAGACCAGCAAAAAGTCACGCACAGTAAGCATATGTTGGCTTGAAGCGTATTCATGCTGGCCCGACGATTCTCCTTCTTTCGGTTAGCTATTTTAGAATAAGACGGACCTCCGTC
>JAFUCW010000258.1 GCA_017459485.1 Eggerthellaceae bacterium
CCCCTCTGTCAAGGTGCTCCTGAACACGTCGGTCATGCGCATAGAGCCTGGTGGCACGCATACGGTGGTGGCGGTAAGCAAGGAAGGCCAGTGCCGCATCCGCACAAAGGCGGTCGTGCTTTCGACCGGGTCGCGCGAACGCGGCGCGGGGGCGCTCAACGTGGCGGGTACGCGTCCTGCAGGCGTCTTTTCCGCCGGGAGTGCGCAAAACTTCCTGAACCTGCAGGGCTGTCTGCCAGGCAGACGCGTGGTCATTCAGGGCACGGGCGACGTGGGGCTTATTATGGCACGGCGTTTGGCGCTGCAGGGCGCCGAAGTCCTGTGCGTGCTGGGCACCAGCCCTTGGCCTGCCGGCCTGCGCCGCAATGTGGTCCAGTGCTTGGGCGACTTCGGCATCCCGCTTATGCTGTCGAAGACGGTGACGCGCCTGGAAGGAGAGAAGCGCCTGGAGGCGGTGTGGATTGCCGACGCCGAAGTGGGCACGCGCGCTCCGATACCCGGCACCGAAGAGCGCATCGAGTGCGACACGCTGCTCCTCTCCATCGGCTTGCTGCCTGAAAACGAAGTCGCCAAGACCGCCGGCGTGGAGTTGGCGCGGCAAACCGGCGGCGCGGTGGTCGACGACACGCTGGCGACAAGCGTTGCGGGCATCTTCGCATGCGGCAACGCGCTTCACGTGCACGACGTGGTCGACTTCGCTTCGGCGGAAGGAGACCGCGCCGGTGCGAGCGCGGCAGCGTATGTGATGCAGGCAGGCGCAGCCGAAACGCAGGCGTACCCTGTCGAAATCGGCGAGGGCGTGTCCTACATCGTGCCGCAGCGCATCGCCCGTGCAAGCATCGATGCAGCGCGCGACGCCACCTTGTTCTTCCGCGTGCGCACCCCGCTCGAGTCGCCCGTGTTCTTCCTGGAAGGCGTGACGGAGTCGGGAGAGGTCGTGCAAATCAAGCGCAAGAAGGCGCGTATCGCCGTTCCTGCGGAAATGGAGCAGATAAAAGTAAATCTATCCGAACTTGACGGCTTCGTGCGCGTGTGCGTGCGTGCCGAAGGAGGGCGCTAACCATGGCAGAAACCAAGACCTTTACGTGCGTGAGCTGTCCTTTGGGCTGTATCCTGGAGGCACGTTTCGACGATCAGGGAGCGCTCTCCGACGTGAGCGGCTACACCTGCAACCGCGGCCTGGAATACGCGAAGCAGGAGGCGGTAGATCCGCAAAGGTCCATTAGCGCAGTGGTGATGGCGCAGGGCAGCCTAGAACCCTTGAGCGTGAAGACGGCGCAGCCCATCCCGAAGGCGAAGATCTTCGACGTCATGTCGGAAGTGCGCGCTCTGCAAGTCGGCGCTCCCATTGACGCAGGGCAAGTCCTGATAGAAGACGCCGCAGGAACCGGTGTTGCGATAATCGCCACGAAAAGTCTGGCCTGAGATTATCGCTACGAAACGCCTAGCCTAGAAGCCTGGCCTAGAAGCTTGACCTAGAAGCTTGACCTAATAGAGCGCGTTATCTGGCTTACTACGGCGCGTTAGTAGCCCGTACCCGTCCCGGTCCCTCCAGTCCAGTCGTAGCCCGTACCTGTGCCATAGGCGTCGGTCCCCGTGCCGTAACCATAGTTGTAGGCGTCGGTCCCGGTGCCCGTGCCGTATCCGTAGTTGTAAGTGTCGGTCTCCGTACCAGTCCCGGTGCCTGTGCCGTAGCCGTAGGTGTTGGCATCGGTTCCGGTGCCCGTTCCGTAGCCGTAGCCGTAGTTGTAGGTATCGGTCCCGGTACCGTAACCGTAACCGTAGCCGTAGCCATAGCCGTAGTTGTTCGCCGTGTCCGTCCAGGTGTTGTCCCAGTATCCCCAGTCGTCGCTTCCTGTGCTGTCCGCAGACACGTCGGCGTTCTTGGGCGACTCGTAGCTGCCGATGCTTGTTACGTTGCCGTTGTCCAGGTCAAGGTCGTAGATGGTGTAGGCGACGTTTTCGTAGTCGTCGTTGTAGGTTTCGCTGCCAGCTGCGAACAGGTGGCCGTCGCGGACAAGGACGATGTCGTAGGCGTAGGGGAAGCTTAGGTCGTAGACGCGGCTTTCTCCGTTTTCAAGAGAGATGCGGACGATCTTTGCGCCGTTCGCGTCAAGAGCATAGAGGTTTCCGCTGTCGCAATAGGTAAGCGGCCCAAGCGTGATGCCGCCGGGAATGCCAACCTCCCACTGCTTGTTGCCATCGAGCGCGTACGAAGCCAGCTTGTTGGACTCGTATTCGGGGATGAAGACAAGCGCGCGGTCTTCGAAAATGCCCACCACGTTGCCCACGACGTCTCCCAGCTGCACAGAGGTGGCTTCGCCTTCGCCAAGCGGCAGCGTGAACAGCTGAGGCAGCTCTCCATCGGACGTGGCGGCGACAACGGAGTCGTCCTTGACGCGTACAAGCTTGGTAGCGTTGCCGGGAAGCCGCTCGCTGAGCACCACGGTTTCGGCGGGGTCAATCCTGAATTGCTTGATCGTGCTGTCTATTGCCTGGTAGACAACCGAACCGTTTGTGAAGAAGGGAAGGGTTTGCGAGCTCAGATCCGACAAAAGGACGCTGTCGGTGCCACCCGAGTTCAAGCTGCGCGCATGCAGCGCAATAGCTTCGGGGCTGGTGCTTGGCGCGTCATCGGCGTAGTAGAGCGTGTTGTTGGTGAACAGGAACAGGTCGGAATGCGCGGGGACAGGCTGGATGCCGTCGATGCCCGCAGCAGAAGCGAAGCCTGTGGTGGTGCGCACGTCTCCGACGAACAGCGAGTTGCGGTATGTCTGCCTGTTCGAGAAGGCAATGCTGCTTTGGCGCTGCGCCAACGCGTCGCGCATGGGCTGCAAACGCGCATCGACGTCCGCTTCGCTCATGCCGCTTTCGATGGCACGGGACCTGGCGGCGTCGATCCCTTCGGCAGACAGGTCGCTTGGATCGGCGGGCTCCAGAGTAATCTGGACCTCCTCGCTTACGTTGACAGGCGTGCCCGATTCCAGTTCGGTATCGACCGAAAACCATTTGTTGTTGGCGTTGAACAAGAACATGCGGCCGTCCGATGCAATGGGCGATGCCGCAGGGTGGATGCCGAACTTGCCTGCAGGAAGGCGAAGGCCCGTGCCGTCGCTTTTCACGAACGAGATTTGGCTGAAAGAATTGCCTGCAGCGTCGGCGCCGGTGACCTCTACGGGAAGCGGCGTGCTTTGCTCGTCGAAACCGTTGCCTTGGACGGAGATTGTCACGTCGTGCCATCGGGATTGAGGGTCGTTCGCCGCGGCCGTCTGCCCTTCTGCAGTAGCCGCGCGGTCGGACTGGTTGCGGGCAAAGGTGAATCCTACAATAGCAAGTGCCCCTACCAGGGCAATAGAGAATACCACCGCAGCAATTTTGGGAAGTGCAGAGGGAGCTTTCTTGTGCCGAGGGGTCGTGGCGACCACATAGGCAGAACGCTGCCCGCCAGGGGCGTAGGCGGCATAGTCGGTATTAGTGTGGCGCACGCCCCAAACGGCACCGGATGAAACGGTGCTGCTGCAATGAGGGCAGCGCTGTGCGTTGTCGCCGATCTTTTTTCCGCAATGCGGGCAGAGCATGCAGGTCCTTCCCGTCTGCTTACGCGTCGAATCGTTCGTGATCGTTACCTATTATCGGGGTTTTATCAGGGGTGTCCAGTTTCTTCACGGAAGCCATTTATGACTGGGCAGGCTTCCACGCCTTGTGTGTAGGCTGCGAATGTGCCGTATTGTCTTTAGGGCAGGGCATAGGAGTGGTCAACTTCTTGTCCGACGCGGGATGCAGGGTGTTTCGGCCCTGCTCTTTGGTAGAATCGAGGCGTGCGCAACGCCTTCGAAACATATCATCCGGTCGTATGCTTTTGGATGCTTGTGCTTGCCATTGTGCTTTCGATGGTGGTAAGACACCCTTTGTTTCTGGTGGCGGCGGTCGTGCTTGCCACGACATGCTACCTTACGACCAAAGGGCCGCGGGCCTTGAAGACGATGGCTTGGGTTGTCCCGTTGTTCGTGATTGTCACTGCTATGAACCCCTTGTTCAACACCATGGGCGACACAGTGCTGTTCACGTACTTCGGCGGGCGGCCCTATACGTTCGAAGCGCTGTGCTACGGCGCAGCGACCGCTGCCATGGTAGTCGCCATGTTCCTGTGGTTCGGCAGCTTCAACGCGGTGCTGACCAGCGACAAGATCTCCTACCTGTTTCGCAAGGTGGCGCCTGCAGCTGCGCTTGTGCTGACGATGGTATTGCGGCTGGTGCCCAGCTATCAGCGGAAGGCAGGGCAGTTTGCGGCGGCGCGCGCATGCATCGGAAAGTCCGCGGGCGACGGAAAGTGGATGGACAAGGTGGAGCACGGCGCATCGCTGCTGTCCATGCTTACCGCCTGGGCGCTTGAAGGGTCGGTGATCACGGCGGATTCCATGCGCAGCCGCGGCTATGGGCTGCCCGGGAGAACCTACTATGCAATCCATCGCTTTTCGGCGCGCGACGCGGTCCTGGCGGTGGTCATGGCGGCCTTGTTCGTTGGTGCCGCAACAGCCTTGGTGGTGGGTGCGGCATACGTTGAGTACGTTCCCGCATTGTCGATTCCTCCTGTTACCGGGCCAGCGGTATTCGGTATGGTATGCTACGTCGCGTTTCTGGCACTGCCTACCATCGTCAACGTTCTGGAGATCGTGAAGTGGCGCATTTCTCTGTCAAAGGTCTGACGTTTTCCTATCCGGACTGTGCTCGTCCCACACTCGACGATGTGACGCTTGACGTGCAGCGTGGCGCATTCTACGTGCTCTGCGGAAAAAGCGGTTGCGGCAAAACCACGTTGCTGCGCCATTTCAAGTCGGCGCTCGCCCCTCACGGACAGACCACAGGGCAGGTGGTGTGCGACGGTGTGCCCTTGTCGGCTGTGGATC
>JAFUCW010000259.1 GCA_017459485.1 Eggerthellaceae bacterium
GCCATGGAAGCGGGTGAGTACATCATCACCTGCGAAGCCATTCCCGGCCGCGGATGCGGTTTGGAGAAGCCCCAAGAGGAATTGCTCGAAGAGGCGCGCGGCAATTGGGCAACAGGGCGCGTGCACGCGGTGTCCATCACCGACTGTCCGTCCGGTAATCCGGCCCTTATGCCCGAGTACTTCGCCCAGCAGCTGCTTGACGAAGGCATTGTGCCGCTTGTGCACTTCACGTGCAAGGACCGCAATCGCAACCAGGCCGAAGCGCAGTATTACGGCATGCAGCGCGTCGGCATCGAAAACCTGCTTGTCATGACGGGCGACTACAACGGCACTGGATGGATGGGCCAGCCCCGCCCTGTGTTCGACCTGGATCCTGTTACCATGATTCAGCAGGTCCAGTCGTTCAATCGCGGCATGGGCTACCCCAACTTCAAGGGCGACGTGGAACGCACCCAGGCAGGCACGTTCTTCCCAGGCTGCGTGGTTTCTCCCTTCAAGTGGACCGAAGGCGAAACCATGACCCAGCTCTTCAAGCTGAAGAAGAAGGTCGCCGCCGGCGCTCAGTTCTGCATTAGCCAGGTGGGCTTTTCTGCCCGCAAGCTCCAGGAGATGCTGTGGCTTATGGAGGACAACGGCATCGACGTCCCCCTGATTGCCAACATCTACGTCATCAACGCGGGCCACGGCGGCGCCATGAACCGCGGCGGCATCCCCGGCTGCGACGTGACCGACGAATTCCTGCAGATCCTCAAGGACGAGCGCGACAACTCCGAAGACAAGGGCTTGGAAGCACGCCTGCAGCGCGCGGCTAAGATGATCGCCATCTCCAAGGGCCTTGGCTGCCGCGGCGTCCACATCGGCGGCGTGGGCTGCAGCCCCGAAAACGTCTCCCGCATCCTTGATCTGGCAGACCAGTACGAAAGCAACTGGCAGGAGCACCTGGAGTATTTCGAGTACCCGCAGGACAACTGCTTCTATTACTACAAGAAGGATCCGGAGACGGGGCTGAACCTGCGCGAGCCCAATCCGCTGACCGAGTCCTACGCCAACGACAGGAAGGTTCAGGGCAACTACGGCCTGTCCCGTTTCGCTCATCACTTCGTATTCATGCCGAAGAAGGGCGTCAACGGCATCTTCACATCGCGCGAGCGCAGCCTGGAAGCCAAGAAGGGCCGCAACCGCGCCCAGGGCATCGAGCATCTGGGCAAGGTTTTCATGTACGCCTGCATGGACTGCGGCGACTGCGGCCTGTACGCCACGGCCTACAGCTGCCCCATGGTCAAGTGCCCGAAATGCCAGCGTAACGGGCCGTGCGGCGGCTCCAAGGACGGCTGGTGCGAAGTCTATCCCGGAGAGAAGTACTGCGTGTGGTTCAAGGCGTACCATCGCCTGAAGCCCCACGGCGAGACCGACACCCTGCAGTCCTACATCGTGCCGCCGAACAACTGGGCCAACGTCTTCAAGAGCCCCTGGGGCGCTCAGGCAACCGGTCTGGACGGGTATGCACGCAGGCAGTGGGTGCTTGGGTTCGAGCCCGACGAAGAGGCGAAAAACGGCGTCCAGCCTAACGATAACGCGCCGAAGGACTACTCCTAGGATATGCGTGGGCCGCGCGCACGGTCGTGCGGCCCACGGTACCGAATACGTGCACCACGCAGGGAAACCTGCTTAAAACGCAGCAGATAGTATTGGACCTCGAGGAAACGAAAAGTAAGAAAGAAAGGAAAAGGAAACATGGCAGATTACAAGTCCGATATCGAGATCGCCCAAGAAGCTACGATGCTACC
>JAFUCW010000260.1 GCA_017459485.1 Eggerthellaceae bacterium
AGGGAAGTAGGGGCATTCGGCGCGTTTGCATTCCGCGTTGTTGGGGAAGAACGTGCACACCACCTTTTCGGGCATCTCCAGGGAAACGCCCAGGTCCTTTTCGATATGCTTGACTGCGGTGATCACAGATGTGAATCCGTTGCGCTTGCAGCAGCGGGGACCGCCCATTTCGGCCAGCTGGCCCAAGACGTCAGACGTCAGCGCTTGGCACTGGGCCCAGGGCTCATCTTTCATGGGAGTGGAGCCGTTCAGGATGCTCAGCGCCTGGCCAACCGAGACTGCTGCGCTGCACACTCCCCAAAAACCGCATGTGCCTCCGGGTAGCTGCATGCTGCGTCGCAGCATCTCGTCGAGTGCAGCGTCCTTGTCGAGCATATTGCCTTCGGCGTCGGTTCCGCCTGCGTTAGCGTATGCCGCAATGAGCGCGGCCCCGAAAAGCGTGTGATGCTCGGGTCCATTGGCGAAGATGCTCTTGTCTCCCATTACGTCGATGATAATCTGCACGGGGTTGACGGAGTCCGTCGTGCGGCAATAGTTCATGATGAACTTCACGCCCTCTTCCCGATGGCAGCTGTCGCACACGTAGTGCCCCGCAGCGCATGCGGCATGCGCCTTCTCTTGCTTACCGCATAAAGCGCACGTCACTTCGAACGCGTCTTCGGAGTAGACTACTTCTTCGCCGCACACCAGGCACAGCGATTTGTGCTTCGCCATTGCGCTCCTCCTCCCCGCAGGTCCTGCGAGGTTCTATTGTATGACGAAATCTGCTGGACGTTGTTCGCGTCGGATCTAGTGTCCGACCATGCCGCAGCCGTACTTCTCCTTGCTGCAATGGTCCCATCCGCCCGATACGGCTTCCAGTTCGCTGTCGGAAAGCTCGTAGCCTTCCTCTTTTGCTAGCGCAATGATCTCTTCGGGGCTCTTGGCGGCCTTGGCCTTCTCCTGCTGTTCAGGGGTCAGTTCTTCAAACTTCATCTACGTCTCCTGTCGGTGTTGGATGCTGGTTCTGCAGCGTATTCTACGATTGTGCAACGTCTTTTTTCTTGATGCTTGGGGTGAAAAGCAAGATTCCGCATGCAACTGCGACGTTATGGTTGGATGGCGTTGTGGTAGGGTGGCGTTACGGTAAGATGGCGTTGCGGACGCCCTATTCGGTTTTCGCCTCCTGTGTCCAATGCGGGCCAATGGGTACCTGCGGTAGAATATGCGCACGAAGAAGGTGGTCGCGAAGGAGCTGTTCGGCGGCTCGTAATGTGCTGAAGAATGATGCTCACTATTTCGCACGTTGAGAGAGGGGCAACTGTGGTCAACCAGGAGAAGTGGTCCGCTGCTGCGATGGGCGCGTACAACCGTCTGAAGCAGGGCAACCAGAAGTATGTTTCGGCGACGCGCAACGCGGGTGACGTTTCGTCGGAGTTGCGCGAGCGCCTTGTTGCAAATGGGCAGCACCCGTATGCATGCGTCATTTCGTGCGCCGACTCGCGTGTGGTGCCCGAGCACATATTCAGTGCGGGGCTCGGAGAGCTGTTCTGCATTCGTGTAGCTGGCAACGTTGTCGGCGTCGAAGAGCTGGCAAGCTGCGTCTATGCTGTTGAGCACTTGGGCGTGCAGCTGGTGGTAGTGCTGGGGCACACCCACTGTGGCGCTGTGGGTGCGGCGCTTGCGGGCGGCGTGGACGCAAGCGATCCGCTCTACCCCTTGGTCGACTCCATTGTTCAGGCCATCGGCAGCGAACGCGACGCCGATGCGGCAAGCGTGGCCAATGCACGCGCGGGCGCGGAGGCGCTGCTTGCATGCCCTGCGCTTGCATCGCGTGTGGAAGCGGGAAATCTGGCTGTGGTCGGCGCGCTGTATCGCACCGACTCCGGTGCCGTGGATTTCTTCGACGCGCGTTAGGTGTGCATCGGCATGCCCATGTGCGGCAGCGTCGCTCTGGCATGGTCCACTCCTTTGCATGAGAATATTGTCATGCTTCCCGCTACACTTTGCTCCCGATAAGCTAGGATAGAGCAATGGAAAAGGGGAATGAACAAGGATTGGTCGCACGGCCAGTCGCGCGTGGCAATGCGGACTATGCGCAGATCAAAGCGCTCTATCGTGAGGCGTTTCCCGCGTTCGAGAGGTTTTCGCTTCCTGCCTTGCGTCTGTTCGCACGCAAGCGCGAAGTCGACTTCCTTGCTTACTACAATCCGGGGTGTGGGGACCAGCTATGCGGCATGACCTACACCATCGAAGCGGGCGACTACCTCTACATTCTCTACCTTGCTGTGTCGGTCACTCTTCGTGGAGGAGGCTATGGCACACGCATCCTTGACCAGCTGAAGCGCGAACACCCTGGCAAGCATCTGGTGCTGGAGATAGAGCCGCTCGACAAGAAGGCGAAAAACTACGACCAGCGCACAAGGCGCCTGTCCTTTTACGAGCACAACGGGTTCAAGCTAGCAGGTTACGACTTGTTCGAGGGGAAGGTCCGCTACACCATGCTCGCCACGGAGGACAAGTTCGATCCCGACGCGTTTTCGCGCGCGGTTCGCAAGCTGACGCACGGCCTCTACCGCTTCAAGATCATCCCTGTAAACTGATGCAAAATCCGTACATATTTTCAGTAAACGTGATATATATGCAACAAATACTGAGACCTTGCTGAAAAAATGTACAGATTTTTGCGACATGAAGAAGTGCCTGAAGCAGTGTGGCAAAGATGCTGTAAGGAAGCGTGCCTAGGTAAGGCGCTCTTTCAGGTAACGACCGGTGACGCTGTCTTTGTTGGCGACGACCTGCTCGGGCGCTCCTGCGGCCACCACGCGTCCGCCAGCTTCTCCGCCGCCCGGGCCAAGATCCACAATCCAGTCGGCGTTGGCTATCATGTCCAGGTCGTGTTCGATAACTACGACGGTCGCGCCCCGGTCGAGCAGGCTCTGCAGCACGTCGAGCAGCACTTCCACATCAAGTGGATGTAGGCCGATGGTGGGCTCGTCGAACACGAACAGCGCGTCCTCCTGCGCCCGTCCTATTTCGCTGGCAAGCTTCAGCCTCTGCGCTTCGCCGCCGGAAAGGGCAGGTGTGGACTCGCCAAGGGTCAGGTAGCCCAGGCCCAGTCCCGACAGGATCTGCAACTTGGAGGCAATCTTCGGGTAGTCCGCCAATGCGGCCAATGCTTCGTCTACGGTAAGTGCCATAATTTCGGGCAAGGAAAGCGCGTCGATGGTATAGGCAAGCTCGCTATCTTCTTGTGCGTGGTTTGTTGCCCTGCGTCTTGCTTGGTGTCCTGTTTGCTGTCCCATTTGGGGTCGTAGTGGAAATGGAACATCTCCTTCGTCGGGATCGGTAGGGGCGCCTGGCTGTCCCATTTCCACTACGACCCCAAATGGGACATCGAGCAGGTCGACGGATGGGGTGCCAGATAAGGCATCCAGATCGCCGCTTTCCAAGCAGGAAGCGGCGAAGCTTCCGGAAACGCCCAAGCGCACGTCGTAGGCCTCGGGCGCGAAGCGGCTGCCGCGGCAGTCCGGGCAGGGGATGTCTACGTCGGGCAAGAACTGCACGTCGAGCGTGATTTGCCCGGTGCCATCGCAGGTGGGGCAACGCAGCTTGCCCGTGTTGTAGGAAAACGCCCCTGCGCCCAGTTTACGCTCTTTCGCAATGCCTACCTTGGCGAAAGCACGACGCAGCTCGTCCATCACATTCGAGTACGTGGCCACGGTCGACCGGACATTGATGCCGATGGGCGTGGCGTCGATCAACTTCGTGCGCAGAATGCCGTCGGCTTCAATGGAATGCACATGTTCAGGCAGTTTCGCGCCTTGCAACTGCGCTTCAAGTGCAGGCAGCAGGCTTTCCAGCACCAGGGTGGTCTTGCCGCTGCCCGACACTCCTGTGATGCACGTGAGCCTGCCGCGCGGGATGCGCACATCAAGGGGCCTTACCGTATGGATGGCGTCTGTGACAAGACG
Source organism: Eggerthellaceae bacterium (assembly GCA_017459485.1). Classification (GTDB taxonomy): domain Bacteria; phylum Actinomycetota; class Coriobacteriia; order Coriobacteriales; family Eggerthellaceae; genus CACXMZ01. The sequence goes on from JAFUCW010000260.1 coordinate 3,954, forward strand.
TATCGCACCTTGGTCGAACACGCGATCGGCTTCCGGGCGCACGCGACGCTTCACATGCTGGCTGCCATCAATGAATCCGGCGATGCGCGAGGCTCCGCTTTTCTCCAAGTCTGTAAGACTGCCTTGGGCAATCACTTGCCCGCCGTTCGCGCCAGAAGCAGGACCTATCTCCACCAGATGGTCGGAAGCAGCCAGCACGCGCACCTCGTGGTCGACCACCACCACCGAGTTTCCGTCGGCAAGCAAGCTGTCCATCACGCCCAGCAGGCCGTCCACGTTGGCGGGGTGCAGGCCGATGGACGGTTCGTCCAGCACGTAGAGCACGCCGTGGGTGCGGTTGCGCACCGCCCGTGCCAGTTGGGCTCGCTGTCGCTCGCCATTCGAAAGCGTGCTGCTCGCGCGGTCGAGCGCCAGATAGCCCAACCCTAGCTCTTGCAGGCGCGCAACCGGTTCGGCCATGTCATCGATAATGGTCCGTGCCATGTCCTGCATCTCGTTGGGCAGGGACGGGGGCACGCTCGGAAGCCATGCGGCAAGCTCATCGAGCGTAAGAGAGGTGGCCTGCGCCAGGTCGATCCCGCACACGGTGGTCGCGCGTACGGCATCCGAAAGACGTGTTCCGCCGCACGCCGAGCAAGGCGCTTCAGTCAGGTAGCGAGCCACGCGCTTCATGCCTTTTTCGTCCTTCACTTTCGAAAGCGCGTTTTCCACAGTATAGATAGCGTTGAAGTAAGTGAAGTCCATCTCGCCGGCGGTGCCGGTCTTCTCGTTGTAG
>JAFUCW010000261.1 GCA_017459485.1 Eggerthellaceae bacterium
ATTCCACTCCTTCGGCCTCCAAGCTGGCGACAATCGCCTGCGCACCGCTCATGCGCTGCGCCAACTCGGGTTTTTCCACATCTGCCATGATCCACCTCTCTGCTCGAACGAAAGCGGATTCGCCGCCCGTCTTTCTTGACTCCGCACAATTTCGGCTTTGCGCAACGCAACCGCAGGTAAAGCGGTGAAGACAAACGCGAAGGCAGTCCCCTGTTCAAAAAAGCCCGCTGCGATCATGCAACGGGCTTCGGGAAGCAAATGAGACAGCAGGGCAGTCACCCATGCCAGCGATCCATCACGTACTTGCCGAAGCACCGCCGCGAAGGTCGTTCGCGCGTTTCTCCTGCGTTCGGTTGCAAGGCTCCGCCGGCTTTCGGAAAGAGCCTCCGCTGGATTCGACCGGTTGCAGGAGGCGCCCTCGTACTACCCGGCTTCGCAGCCGGTATTCAGTTTGTGAAAGATTATAGCCCAATGCCTTCAGTCGGGGAAGAGGTCACCTGGACTGGTCGTGGAGCTGGCGCATGGCAGCACGAGTCGAGGCAACGTCAAGCTGACCCGGCGCGGAGCCCTGACCTACGCTGCAGAATGTGAGCGCGCTGCCGAAGAACTCGCCCGACACACGTGTGATCGCGCCCAGATCGCCCATGGCTATGCCGACGACCACAGAATGCGGATGATCCGCCGAAAAGAGGTTCGTTGCCGCCATCAGGCGAAGTTCGTCGCCTTCGGCGTTCGCCATGACGGCCACTTTCGCAATGTCCGCCCCGACTTCGAGTTCGCGCTGGAACAGGTCGCAGATACCTTCGTGATCGGGCGTACCGTCGAAATCGTGGGACGAAACCAACGCGATGGCTTTTGCCCCCTGCACGAATCCAACCAATTCCTGCACCCGCGGATTGGATAGCTCGACGTCCACCACATCCGCCTCCGACGTCGCGGCCGCAGCGCGCACCAGCAGAGCAAGATCGTCGCTGCAAAGCGCGCATCTGCCGCCCTGGTCGACGCTTCGCAACGTGAAAAGCAACGGAACATCCCTCACTACCTGTCGCAACGAAGCCAGACACGCACGCACTGCCTCCTCATCGATGCTATCCAGGTAGTCCGCACGCCACTCCACGATGTCCACATCCGCCGCCAGGCACATGCGTGCTTGGTCAAGCACCTGCTCTTGCGTTGTCCCCATGACAGAGGACACGATTTTAGGAATGCCTTCGCCCAAACGAAGCCCGCGTACGTCCAAGGTGCCCATGGGCCTACCCCTTGGCCCCGTACTGTTCGTAGTATGATTCGATTCTGTCTTTCATGGAGTCGTCGATAAGAACACGACCGCCGATTTCGCGCCCATGCAGATGCGACACTACTTCGTCCATGGAGACGATTGCCGCAGTGGGAAATCCGTATTTGTCCGACACCTCGTCGATTGCCGCCTTGATCCCTGAAGGGCCGACTTCCTGGCGGTTGAGGGAAACCATCAACCCCACCACTTCCACGTTTGCCGCAGCGCGAAGCAAAGGATACGTCTCGTCGATCGACTTGCCCGACGTCGTCACGTCCTCGACCATGACCACGCGCATGCCATCGTCCAGGTTCGCCCCGAGCAGATTTCCGCCTTCGCCATGGTCTTTCGTCTCCTTGCGGTTGGAGCAGTAGCGCGCTTCCTTTCCAAAGAGCTCCATGAGGCCCATTGCGGTAACGACCGAAAGCGGAATGCCCTTGCACGCCGGCCCGAACACCACGTCGAAGCC
>JAFUCW010000262.1 GCA_017459485.1 Eggerthellaceae bacterium
GTAATGAATATGGACTTCAAGCGGAAGCTTCCCATTCCGCAGGAAACAAAAGAGATGTACCCGCTTTCGCAGGAATTGACCGAGGTCATCGAACGGCGCACGGACGAGCTTAGAGCGGTCTTCAGTGGGCGGAGCAACAAGCTGGTGCTCATTATCGGCCCCTGCTCGGCGGACAGGGAAGACAGCGTCATGGACTACATTACACGGTTGGCAGCCGTTCAGGAAAAGGTAGCCGACGCCCTGCTGATCGTCCCGCGTGTCTACACGAACAAGCCGAGGACGACAGGTGCAGGCTACAAGGGGCTCGTGCACCAGCCCGACCCGCAGGGCGACCCGGACCTGTTCCGGGGCATCATCGCCACGCGCGAGCTGCATATGCGCGCCGTGCGCGAAACCGGTTTCGTGTGCGCCGACGAGATGCTCTACCCAGAGAACTACAAGTACGTCGACGACCTGCTTGGCTACACTGCCGTTGGTGCACGCAGCGTCGAAAACCAGCAGCACCGCCTTACCGCGAGCGCCGTGAGCGTTCCTGTGGGCATGAAGAACCCCACGAGTGGCGACCTGTCCGTCATGCTGAACGCGATCGAGGCCGCTCAGCAGGAGCACGATTTCATCTATCGGGGTTGGGAAGGGCATTCGAGGGGCAACCCCTACGCGCATGCGATTCTGCGCGGATACGTGAATCGGCAGGGCGTGACGCACCCGAACTACCACTACGAGACGCTTCGCTATCTGGCAGAGCTCTATGCCGATCGGGATGTGGTGAACCCTGCCGTCATCGTGGACTGCAACCATTCGAACAGTGGCAAGAACCCCTTCGAGCAGCCGCGGATTCTGAAAGAGGTTCTCCATTCGTGCCGATACGACTCGCGCTTGAAAAGCCTTGTGAAAGGCTTCATGGTTGAAAGCTATCTGGAAGACGGCAACCAGCCCGTGGATGGCGGAGTGTACGGCATGTCAATCACCGACGCCTGCTTGGGATGGAAGAAAAGCGAGCGGCTTATCTTTGACATCGCGGACATGCTGTAGGGAAGCAGTGGTGCAGCATGCCTTCTGCCATGGACAACAGCAGCGCCTTTGCCAAGATTAGGCCCTGGGCGGGATACTTGGCAAGTGCGGCCGCCCTCCTTGCCATCCTGTTCGCCGTATCGCGGTTGGCGCCCAACATGCCAACGTGGGGCATCGCGTTGGCCTGGGCGCTGCTTAGCCTGGTTCCCGCTCTGGGCGTTTCGTATCATCTGGTCATAAAAAAGACCTTCGAACAGGGAAAATACCAAGAAGGTGGATATGGCAGCCGCCTCGTAGCAGGTCGCGTTGCCTGTCTTGTCGTGTCGTTCGCCGTCTCTGCCGTATTCATGGCGAGCCTGCTCGTGGAGTGTCCCAAATGGGATGCGCCGGTATGGGTTTTGCTCGTGCTGGCGGTGCCGGCATACATCCTCGTTTCATTCGTTGTTGGCAAAATGGTGCGCAAAGAATATGCGCCACTGCATCGGCAGTCCTACCTTGCCAAGTTCAGCGTTCCCGTGCTTGGCGTCTTGCTGTGCCTCGCCTATGCGGTGGTATTGGCTGCCACGCCCGCTGAAACCTACAACTATGCGGCAGACGCTTTCATTGCCGAGGCGCGGCCCTTCGCAGACTCTCCTTCCACGATCATGTCCGAAGCGGGGGAGGCGCTTGCCGTTGTCGACGGGTTGCGCTCGTATGCCCTGTCCAAAACGGCAGAGGGGTCGTTTGGGAGCTACGTTTTTTGGAGCCTGCTTTTGAAAAGCGCGGCGTTCTTCGGGTTCGCAACGCTGCTGTCGGTTTGCGCGATCCCGCTTTCGGAATTGAGGCGCGTGTTCACCGAACTGTGGGACAGCGGCGAGCGCGGCAAAGACAAGCCGCTGGTGGGGCGCTACGTGGTACTGGCCACGGCGTTGCCGGTCGCCTTGGCGGTGGGCTTTGTCGTGGCAGACGGGAATGCGGCGGCGGTCGTTGAGTCCAAGGGGTACAGCATTGCGCAGGAATTCGCCCGAAACAGCGTGGACCTTGTCGTCTACGCAATCGATGGGAAGCGCTACGACCCGGAGAAGGTCGACGGCTTGCTCAGTCGCACAAGGGCAGCCACCGACGAAATCACGGAAGAGGAAAAGGAAGCGCTGACAAACCTGGTCAACGAAGTGTTCGACAAGCGGGTGGAAAACGTAGACGGTTACCTGGACTGGTACTACCGGCTGTTCGGCGACTGGGAAATGCTTTTCAAGATGATTCAGGGCAGTGCGGAGGAGTTCGCGGAAGAGCAGTTCATCGAGCAAATCGGCAAAGGGGTCGATGACACGGTGATTGCTGCAGAGTATGAAAAGTACCAGGCGCGCATCTACGATTTGAGGGCGAGTGCGATGGAGGAGCTGTCGGAATACGAGATATCGGACAAATATCCCGACTGGTTGGTTACCGAAGTGGATGCAGGTGAGTCGTTTCAGCAGCGACTCGACCATTCGCTCGAGCCGGCGCAGCAGCTGTTAAGCGCGGGGGAGCGTCTTGGGATCAGCACGGTTGCCGGGGTTGCGGCGGGTGTTATCGCCAAGAAGCTTATTGCGAAGGTCGCACAGAAAGCGTTCTTCAAAACCATAGCGAGCCGTGTTGGCGATCTGGCAACGACAAGCGCGGCAGCGGCGACTTTGGGTGGGCCCCCGGGTGCGGCAATCGGGATAGGCGTTGGCCTGGCAACCGACATAGCGCTCACGAAGGCCGACGAACTGATGAACAGGGAATCTTACAAGGAAGAGATCGTCGCCTCGATCAACGAGCAGCGAGACGAGCTGCTCTCCGCCATCGGCGCGATAGGTTAGGTGCCAGAGCGGGGGCGCACTGCCCTCGCTCACGCGCCGTCTGCTTCCGCTCGCACTGCGTCGAGGAAGGCGGCAACCGCTGGAGACGGCGTTCTGGATTCGTCCCAAGCAAGTGCGATTTCTCGTTTGGCAGGCACGTCGAGCGGCAGCGATACAACATTGTAGGCGCATCGCTGAAGCATGATCGACGGCATGATGGATAGCCCAAGACCCGCCTCCACCATCGCCATGACGACGTAGTCGTCCCAGGTGGTGAATAGGGGCGCTAAGCCCATGCCGTTGCCCTCGAGCAAATCGGCCGCCTCGGAAACACCTTCGTGCTCGAGGGCGATGAAGGGCTCTTCGGCAAAAGCGGCAAGAGGGAAGCGCTTCTTTCGTGCAAGGCGGTGGCCGGAGGGCAGCACGGCAACATCTTCGTCGCGTACAAGGACTATGGTTCCAAGCCCGTCTGGCGCGGGCAGGCGCACGGTTCCCACGTCGACGCGCCCTTCGGCAAGCCACTGCTCGATTTCGCGGTAGTCGCCATGGAGGAGCTCGTAGGTTATTCCCGGATGGTCTTCGCGAAACACTTTCAGCACAGAGGGGAGAACGTGGGTTGCCACGCTTGCGATAGTGCCAATGCGCACGGTTCCCACCTCGGTGCCCGTGATGGCGGCAGCTTCGTCGTCGAACCTGTTGCATTCGTCGACGATTCTCCTTGCGCGTGCCAGCAGCCGCACTCCATCGGGCGTGGGTGCCACTCCTGCCTTGCTGCGGTCGAACAGGCGCACTCCGCTCGACGTTTCCAAGTCGGCTATCATGCGGCTTACGCTTGACACCGAATAGCCCAGGCGCTCGGCGGCATGGGCGATGCTTCCGATGTCGGCAGCTGCAACGAATGCGCGGTATTTCTGCAAGCCCGTGTCCATGACTGTCCGCTCCTCTGCCCCTGATAGCTAAACATTGCAAAAAACGGAAAGATAGATTGTAATATTTCCGCTTTACGTAACTATATCAGAAGCGCATACTGCAGGTATGAACAAAGAACTCCTGAAATTCATCGCGGCTCTGCTCCTGTTCGGATCGAACGGGATCATAGCCTCGCAAGTGGCGCTTCCCAGTTACAGCATCGTGGTGCTGCGCACGCTTCTTGGCGCGATGCTGCTCGGAGTGCTCTTTTTCGCAGGGTTCGCCAAGAAAGGCGGATCCCTGGCGGATTTGGCCGTTGTCTCGCAGAAGCGCAGCGCCTTGCTTGTCGCCGCGTCCGGCATTATTCTGGGATTGGCGTGGATGCTCCTGTTCAGGGCATACGAACTCGTGGGCGTAGGCGTGTCGTCCCTCCTGTACTACTGTGGTCCCGTCATCGTGATGGCACTTTCGCCCGTGCTGTTCTCCGAGCGCATTACGGCTGCCCGCCTTGCGGGGTTCGGCGCCGTGCTTGCAGGCATCGTCCTGGTCAACGGTACGGCGGTCGACGGAGGCCTGAACGTGGAGGGGCTGGCGTGCGGCGCAGGCTCGGCCGCTTGCCTGGCTGCAATGATCGTCTTCAACAAGAAGGCGGAAGGCATCGGCGGCACGGAGAAGTCCTTCATCCAGCTTTTCGCGGCATTCGCCACCGCAGCGCTTGCAACCGCGCTCTTGCACGGCCTGCAGTTCGATCTTGCAGGCCTGAACTGGCCCGCCGTCCTTGTTCTGGGACTGGCGAACACAGGGCTTGGATGCTACCTGTACTTCAGCTCGATCGGCAACCTGAGCGTGCAAACGGTTTCGGCGCTGGGGTATCTGGAGCCGGTGTCTGCGGTGTTGTTCGCGGCGGCGTTTTTGGGAGAGGCTCTTGCCCCCCTCCAGCTGGCAGGTGCCGTTCTGGTTGTGGCCGGTGCCGCCTTCGGGGAGCTGTGGAGCAGCGCTCTGGGCACGCGGCATGCTATTCGCCCCTGCCCATCTGGAAGAGATGGGCATCTTCGCGCAGCTGGCGTGCAGCCGAATCGCTAGTCTTGCCAGTTTCCTGAAGGCGGAAAGCCTGTCGAATTCGACTGCCGGGGCGCCTGCACTCATTTCGTCGGTGTATTTGCATGCCTTAGTAGGTCGCTTCTTGATTCTTGAAGACCTTGCACACAGTGGCGCGTTTACACCTTGCGCACTACAATCTAATCGTTGCAAGCATCGGCAGGGGGCGCAGATGGTCGTAATCGGCATAGACACGGGCGGCACCTACACCGACGCGGTGGTGGTTGACACCGAAACGGGCGAGGTGTTCGCGAAGGCGAAATCGCTGACTACAAAGGAGGACCTTTCGGCTGGAATAGGCGCGGCGCTCGACGCGCTGCCCACCGAGCTGCGCCAGCACGCGCAGGGGATTTCGCTTTCCACCACACTTGCGACCAACGCCTGCGTGGAGGGGAAAGGCGGCAGGGCGAAGCTGGTGATAGTGGGGGTCGACGAGGCCACCTTGCGCAGCCTGGACGTAGACCGCACCTACGGCATTCCCTCTGCCGACGTTCTCGCGGTGGACGTCGCCGTCGATCCGAGCGGCAAAAACGTGGTTCAGCCCAACTGGGAGGCCATCTGCGACGCGAACCCCGACTTTTTCGGCGATGCGGACTCGTTCGGAATAGCGGGCATGTACGCGCTCAACAACGGCGGTGCCATGGAAAAGGCGGGCGAAGAATACCTTGTGCAGCGATTCGGCGCGTTGGTTGTGAAAGCGATCGACGTGGCTGACGAGGTGAACGTCTACGAACGCGGGGCAACCGCCCTGCTCAACGCCCGTTTGGTGCCGGTGATATGCGAGTTTCTCGATGCTATCGGCGAAGCGCTCCGGCAGCGTGGCATGGAAGACGTTCCCGTTTCGGTGGTGCGCAGCGACGGATCGCTGATGTCTGCGAAATTGGCCCGCATCCGTCCGGTGGAGACGATTCTTTCGGGCCCTGCCGCTTCGGTCCGCGGTGCTGCCGTGCTCTGTCCGGCGAACGAGGCGCTGGTGGTCGACATAGGAGGGACCACGTCGGACATTGCCCTGTTCCACGACGGCAATCCGGTGCGCACCGACCACATTCGCATTGGCGGATGGAAGACGCAGGTTGCCGGAATCGCCATAGACACTATCGGGCTGGGGGGCGACTCGGCGGCGCGCTACACCAAAGAAGGCGAACTGTCCCTGTCTGCCCAGCGAGTCATGCCCCTGTGCATCGCGGCTGCACGATGGCCGCAGGTTGTTCGGGAGTTGGAGACGTACCTGCGCAGCGCCAGCCCAAAGCACCTGTCGCGCTACGAGCTTTACTGCCTCTTGCAGATGCCGAGGAACCTAAGCCGCTACACCGAAGCAGAGCAGAAGTTCATGAAAACGCTGGAGGGCGGACCCGTTTCGCTCAACGACCAGCGTGTCAGCAGATCCTTCCTGAACACGCATCGCCTGGAGGCGGAAGGGGTGGTTATCCGAAGCGGAATGACCCCCACCGACGCCATGCACCTGATCGGGATACTGTCCACCTTCGACGCGCATGCTTCTGAACTTGGTGCGCAATGCATGCTGAAGACCTACCATGCGGCCAATGCTGCAAGAGAAGAGAAGGCGGTCGAGGAGCTTGCCAGCGACATCTGCAATCTGGCACGCAAGCGCCTCTACGAGCAGGCTGGCCGCATGTTGCTTGCGGATTCGTATTGGCACGATGTCCCCGACGGTTTCGACGCGCAACTGCAAGAGGTGTTCGATCGGAATTGGGAACGATCGGTTGCGGGCCAGGACGAGGCGCTCGGCGCTTTTCGGCTTTTGCCTCAGACCGATGCGACGCTTGTGGGGATTAGTGCGCCCACCCACGTGTTTCTTCCCGAGGCCGCCTGCGCACTCGGTGCGCAGTGGTGCGTTCCCGAACATGCCGAAGTTGCGAATGCGGTTGGAGCTGCATGCGCACAGGTTGTGGTTGACGCGAAGGTCCGCGTGAAGCCTGTTCGAGGCAGTTTCGGGATGATAGAGGGGTACCGGATTCTCAGCGCTGACGAGAGCCTGTTCGTGCCAGCAGAAAAAGTCGACGACACCGACCGTGCTGCAGAGCGCAAGGCAAAGGATGCGGCGCGCGATATTGCACGCCGCATCGTTCGCAACGAGGCCTCCAAGCGCGGTGCTGGCGCTGCAACCGAGTGCACGATAACTGAAGAGGAAACATCGTATGTCGGAGCGGCAGACGCCCAGACAGTCGTCTACGAGTGGGTCTTCACCGCCCACGTTGGGTAATCTATCCCTGGCGTGGGACCCAAATCAGCCATGCAGAAAAATCTGTACATACTTCAATCCTTACCATGATAAGTGTTACTTATATGCATAAACTCGCAAAATAATGTACACATTCTAGGTTGCGAGGGTGCCGAAGCCTAATCGAGAAACGAAAATGCATAAATGTTACTTTTAAGCTGAAATCAATATCTTGTGATCCATTGACCTGAAACCACTATATATAGTTTTTGTATAACCAAGCCTACTGAAATCATAGTCTTAGTTTTTGCTATTTTCACAGGTCAAATGCCATTTTTCTGCTTGCATTCTTTCCGCGCTATGTTACAGTTGCGCAAAATTGAGCACCCAATTGGTGCCATTTGACAATCGCAGAGCGGTTTAGTCACCCCACATGCAGCAAAATCGAAGAAAGGGGCAAACGTGACTATTCGGAAGAAGTGGGCCATGCGGCTCGCAGCGGTGTGTGCGCTGGCATGCACCTTGGCATTCTGCCTGACGCCGGCGTTCTCGTTTGGCGAAGAGGGCAACACCGACACATCGCCGGAAATCCAAGTCGATTCGAGCAACTCCATCGCCACATTTGGCATGTGGCTTGATGCCGCGCATTCCCAGGAGTTGACCACCGACATGGTCATCGACGAGGGGACGCAGGTCTATGGTACCCTCGACATAAACTTCGATGGTGTCAAGCTTGCCTCGTACAACACAAACGGCCAGTCCCCGAACTTCGAATACCAGTTCCCGGGAAACATTACGGTGAACATGATCGATGGCTTGGCTGGCACCCTGTACAAAAAGGGAACGACCGATGCAATCGGCACCTGGACCTTCGATGGGACATCACTGCATTTTGCGTTCGACCAGACATGGTTTATCGGCCATGTGAACGAGGTTGAGGTGGAGGCGAACTTCACCTTCATGGTCGACAACGCCGAAGAGCCTGGTGGTGGAATCGAGGATATCCATTTCCCCGGAGTTCCGACGCCTGCCCAGGTCAAGCTGGCTGACGACACAATCACCACGGGAAAAACCATGGATGTGAGCGGGCTTGGAGAAGCTGGGAACCTGGTGCGGTTCAGCACGACCCTGAGCGCTTCGGCAGACCACGAAACTGCAGTTGTCGTGGACACCATGGGTCGCGACCTGCGCTACGTGGAGGACTCGTTCAAGTTCGACGGTGCCCCGGTGACGCCTGACTCCATAGAGCGCGAAGTGGACGTGGATGGCAAATTGTCCGACCGCGTGACCTTCACATTCTCCAGTCTGAAAGCAGGCAAGCACGAGCTTACCTACACCGCCACCGTTGCAGAAGATGCCATTGCGCGCATCCTTTCCAATCCGTTGGTTACGCCGGACAACACGAAGAACACGGCCCAGTGGACTGTGGACGGGTATCCGATCGATCCTGATTCCACGATCCTTCCCCTCGCAAGCGAGTTCCTCGAAAAGGTCTACGAAGTTTCCGAAAGCGACGCATCGGTGCTGAACTGGGTGGTTACCGTCAACGGCGGCGAGGGATTCAAGGCAGACCTCAGCGGCTTCACGGCGAAGGACTCGCTGAGCGCAAACCACTCGTATGCCGGAACCTACAAGGTTCGTAACAGCGCTGGCGACGTTCTCTACGAAGAAGACATCGACAAAAAGCGCACGTTCAGCTACACGTTCCCTGCTGCAGGAACATGGAAGGACGGATTCAAGCCCACCGACACCTACACGATTGAGTACGCAACAAAGCTGTCCCGCACGGGCGACTTCTCCAACACGGTCGATGTGACCGGAAACGGCATCACTGCCACGAAAACAGTCAACGACGGTGTGCGCCCGGGCATCTTGACCACGAAGGAATTCACCGGCGACGAAGCTGCTGCAATCGCCAGCGGCAGGCACACTTGGAAGGTGACCCTTGGGCCGTCGGCGGGAACCAAGATTACCGACCCGTCCAGGGAGGTCAAGTTCTCCGACATGACAGGCACTGAAGGGATGTACATCGTTACCAGCGGAAACGGCGCTCCTGTCGTGACGGCTGAAAACGGCGTTGCTTTGGTGGCGGGCACGGACTACACCGTGAGCTACTCGAGCGAACGCAACGCGACAAGCTTCTCCGTTGCTTTCGCGAAGACCGACAACATGGTTGCCGCCTTCGCGGGCAAGATCAGCATCTCCTATGCCACGCAGATGGCCAACGGCGAAGACGGCGTGCTTCAGCCTGGCGAATACGTCAACATCGCACGCACGACCTTCGGCGGCGACATCGACGTGGTCACCCGCGTGCTGCGCGGTTCGACCGAAACCCAGGTGACGAAAAACGTTCGCACCGACGAAAACGGCAACGAAACGATCGTGCGCAACGAAGACGGAACCTACACCGTGGGGTGGCACGTGGTGGCAAACGGGCTTGACGACATCACCGCCAACCGTCCGCTTTCGGAAGACATGGTGGTTGTCGAAACGCTGCCAGCAGGCATGGAGCTGGTGGAAGGAAGCCTGCGCTACAGCCTGTACAAAGACAGCGTGAGCACAGGCGTGCGCCTTGCAGACGGCGAAGCGCCCGAGTACACGACCGAAGTGGTCGACGGGCGCACCGTTGTGACCATGACCATCCCCGTGAAGCGTTTCATCGATGCGGGCTACGCGCGAGGGTCGATGCGCGCGATAGCGGTTATCGATCTTGATACGCGCAGTGTCGATCCTGTGGTTGCGAACTCCTATAAGGCATTCCTCAACGAAGTGAGCGCGAAATCGGGCAGCGTGGATTTGGGAGGCGCCGACAAGGAAGTGCTTATCCGCAACAGCGCGCTGGAAAAGAGCGCTCTCTACTTGGCTGACACAGGTAACAAGCTTGGATACACCATCAATGTGAACGCAGAGGCGGCAGACCTCGACGCTGAAAGCGACACCGTCACCGTATGGGACCTGCTCGATGCAAACACGACCCTCGAGCCGGCAACCTTCAAGGTAACCTCGCTCGATACAGAAGGCAATGACGTGGACGACATCACTTCGGCGTGCACCATTGCCGGCGCAACGGCGGCAGACGGCGAAGGCGACCAGACGACTAAGGTCATGATCACGCTTCCCGACCAGACTGCGGTGCGCGTGTACTACGAGGCGGTCGTTTCCGGAAACGTGGGCGACAAGGTGACTGTGACCAACAGGGCCGGCCTGACCTTGAGCTCGGACAGCGATGAAGAAAACGTCACTACCGTCGAGATCAAGCAGGCGTCGGTAGTTGGCGCTGGCAGGGCAGGCACGTACACGTTCACCAAGGTCGACAGCACCGATCTGACGAAGCGACTCGCCGGTGCCAAGTTCGACCTGTACCGCGTGACTGACATCGCGACAGGCGCAGCCGACCTGGTTAGCTCTGCGACCAGCGCCGCAGCAGATTCCGTGCGGGGCACGGTTGTGTGGAACAAGGACGGCAAGAACACCACGTTGCTTTTAGGCGAGCTCTACTACTTCGTTGAGACCAAAGCTCCGGAAGGCTATTTCCTGGACGACACCAAGCACTACTTCATGCTTGAGGGCGGCAACTACGATGCGAACTTCGCTGCTGCCCGAAAGGCCGGCCTGTCCGTTTCCACCAAGGGAGTCGGCACCGTGCTCAACGCCCCCGACCTTACCGAGCCCGATCCGGTGACGGTCAACATCAGCAAGACCGATGTTGCCGGGGCGGAGCTGCCCGGGGCTACCATCAAGATCGTCTCGGGCGAATCTGCCAACGGGACCGTTGTCGAGACCTGGGTCTCCGATGGCAGCACGTATGTGACCGAGCTGCAGCACGGAGTCTACACGCTCGTCGAGGAAAGCGCCCCGAAGGGCTACCTTATCGCCGAGTCGATCACATTCGAAGTGGGCGAGGACAACACGATCAAGATCCGCCAGGAAGACGGAACCTATGTGGACGCTGTAGACTCGACGGTGGTCATGGTCGACGGTGTGGAAGAGGAGCCCACGCCCGACCCGACACCAGACCCCACGCCTGTGCCGGATCCGGAAAAAGATCCTACTCCAGACCCGACGCCTGACCCCGGCCCAACCCCCGACGACCCAGGCCAAACTCCTGACGACCCAGGATCCACGCCTGTTTCGGACAAGCCGGAGCCAAAGCCCGGTGATGATCCTACGCCTGGTCAGAATCAGAAAACAACGGATGTAAACATCAAGAAGACCGACATGGCTGGCGAAGAGCTTCCCGGTGCGACCATCAAGATCGTTTCCGGAGAGTCCGCCCAGGGAACAGTGGTGGAAAGCTGGGTTTCCGATGGCAGCGCCCGCACGGTCGCGTTAAAGCCGGGTGTCTACACGCTCGTCGAGGAAAGCGCCCCGAAGGGCTACCTTATCGCCGAGTCGATCACGTTCACGGTCGCCGCTGACTCTACAGTGAAGGTGCGCCAGGATGATGGCACGTTCGTGGATGCTTCCGACTCGACCGTGGTCATGGTCGACGGCGTGGACGAGGATTCCGATCAGCCCAAGCAAGACCCCGAACCGCACGATCCGGTCGACAACCCTTCGACCGACCCGAGCAACCCCGGCGATCCTTCGGACGACAAGAAGGACGACCCAAATGCACCTGGCACTAATGACAACAACGACAATGGCAGCAGTAGCTCCAGCAACTCGAACAGCGACGGAGGCTCAAACAACAGCTCGAACAACAGCTCGAACAGCTCCAGTTCCGACAACAGCTCGAGCAGCGGCAGCTCCAACTCCGACAACAGCTCGAGCAACGGCAGCTCCAATAACGTGAATAGAGGCACTTCGTCGAATCCTCTGCCGACACCTGCGACGCCGGCGGCCCCTTCGGGCACTTCGACGCCATCAACCTCGACGACGAGCACTTCGACAACTGCGGCGAAAACTGCCGACGTCGCCCCAATCGGCGCACTTGCAATCGTGATCGGGCTTGCCGGCACCGCTTCATTGCTCGCATGGCGCAAAAGCAGTCGCACCGTTGCGGGCAGGGGAAGGCATGCGGTCAAGTAGCTTGCGAAAGCAGGTGACCAGCGTGCGCGCTCTTCGCTAAACGAGCGTCTTGCAGGGAAACCTTGCCGCAGCGAGTCCAACTCGCACTGAAGGGAGCCCATTGCCCGTGGGCTCCCTTCCTTTCTCGGCATGCCGTTTGCGCACGCGAGAACAGCCTATGGAGCATGGATGGAGGCATGCTTTCATTGTCGTAACGGCGAAAGCCGAAATACACTCCCGTCTACAATTAATAGATGTGCGGATAGCCAATAGCGGCGGGTTTTAAGCGGTACAATTAATAGCTCTGGGCTAAGGAGACGGACGGCATGCAAACGGATTCGAGACAAGGGCCCTGCATCCTGCTGGGCGCGGACATCGGTTCCACCACCACGAAATTGGTGGCAATCGACGCTCGGACGCATGCCGTCATCCATTCCGATTACGTGAGGCACAACGCCCATCAGGCCTCTAGCCTCATCCCGCTGCTCGAAAAC
>JAFUCW010000263.1 GCA_017459485.1 Eggerthellaceae bacterium
CCCTGCTGTCATGAGCTTCGAGATGCGAGCGCTTCTGCATACGGCCACGTCAACCGTGTCATTTCTGGAACACACCGCCATTGTCCTGGTACCCCTTTTCGAGACGATCGTCTTCCGCGCGCTGCCTACCCGCAAAGCCGTTTTGTGCACGCTTGCCGTGATGGCAGGCGTCGCCCTCATCACGCTGCGCGACGGCTTTGTCGCATTTGGCATCGGCGAGGCGTTCGGCCTGTGCGGCGCCACCATCTACGCCTGCGCCATAATCGCAACGGCACGTTTCGCCAAAAGGGACGACCCGCTTCTGCTAGGTATCGTGCAAATAGCATCGATGGGGCTGTTGTGCCTTGCGTTGGCGCTTGTCTTCGAGCGTCCGACCCTACCGGCGAGTGGCATGCAATGGTTATACCTTGGCGTGCTTGTGTTGGTGTGCACGGTCTTTGGATTCACCTTCCAGCCTGTGGCGCAACGCTATCTTTCGGCCCAAGTTGCAGGGCTCCTATGCGCAACCAATCCTCTTACCGCTGCCGTACTGGGCATAGCCGTTTTAGGTGAACCTGCCACCGCACCGGTGTTTGCAGGAATGGCGCTGGTTATTATCGGCATCATGGTAACCAGCGTTATGGACGCCAAAGAGGCAGACAGCTAAGCCTTGCCTTACATTGATGTCCTGTCTTTGCATGAATCCTCCAAGAGGGCGCCGCGGCAGTCGTTTCTTCCGTGAGGAAGTTTTCGCTAATAGGATGGAAGCTATAGTCTTCCGGCAGCTGTGTAGTACACGCTGTTGGGCAGCGATCGATGACCGAACGCTAGCATCCTCAACCGCCCGCCCTCCATGCGGAACACGATGCGCATGTCTGCCGACAAACCCTGCCCACGTTTATGCTGAAAATGGTATGCCTGCCAGCCTTCGAGGCTATACGTTAGTTCTGCCGCGTCAACCGAACCATCTATCAATTGCTCGATTGCCCTTTTCGTGCTGTTAATTGCCGCAAGAAACTCCTCTTGGGTTTCCCATACCTGCGCAAGTTCGTTTACGTCCTCGACAACAAAGGTCGGGTTTGCCTCGAGACCAGGAATGGCAGCAATAAGGAGGCCCGCTTCATTCTTCGCCGCATTACTGATTGGCATACGTAGCCTCTTGCTGTGCCTGCGCATCGAACAGGTCCGAAACGGAAGACGCAAGCTGCTCGCCTGTTTCCCACACAGCGTTGCCGCCACGCTGGGCAACTATTGCAGCAATCTGAGCCTCATCAAGTTCGTGCTCGAGCTCTTCAAGCCGATTAAGCATGTCTTGCAAGCCAACAGGAGACACGAGGTAGCCAACCGTATCGCTATGGTCGCAGAGTTCCACAACTGCATACTCGACCATGCTTTCGCGCCACTTTGTACTCCGCGCCAGCTCGGTAAGGCTAACGCGTGGCGTTGGCTGAGCAGCCTTTCGTAACTGGTCCACGCGTGCCACAGATTGAGACGTCATTCTGCGTCCTTTCTCTTATACCGACACATATTATAGCGTATTTTTATGCGATTTTATAGCGCTAGATTATGCGAACATGAAGCACCGCCCCTAAGCACCGCCATTCTCGCTAATAGAGGATACGATGCGCCTCATTCAACAAGGCTTACTCGCTGCCATCAGGTGTCTTCCCGATGCCTCCAGAATCTTTTTTGTTCTAACACCCCCTCAAACGAGCCGCAGGGATGTCCTTATGGTGAAGGAGGCCGATCCACCTTTAATACCAGTCGTGCTTTTCGTCGCGATTCAGGGCGTTTATCTTGGCCATCTCGTCTTCCGTCAGCGAGAAGCCGAACAGCTCGAGGTTCTCCCTGATGTGGTCGGGGTTGCTCGACCCAGGAATTACCACGATGCCGCGTTGTAAATCCCACCTGAGAATTACCTGTGCAGGCGAGACCCCGTGGGCTTCGGCGATGGAGACAATGGCCTCATCTCCCAATAACTCTGCAGTGTGCCCCCTTCCGCCCAACGGATACCAACACTGTACGACGATTCCCTTCTCTTGGATGAAGGGAACCACATCCTGCTCCTGGTAATACGGGTGAATCTCGTTCTGAACAAGAGCGGGCATAAGCGTAACCAGCGGCAGGAACTCTTCCAGCTCCTCCACATACCAGTTAGAG
>JAFUCW010000264.1 GCA_017459485.1 Eggerthellaceae bacterium
CAGTAGGAACAACGCTTGCCATAGCCGCCTGCATTGTAGCAGGGGGCGGGCGAAGCATGCCCTGATACGCCTCCAAACGACAACCTTTGCATTAGGCCATTTGTAGTCCCTACAAGAAAATCTCTCCTGTAGGTTGATAACCATAAAAAGTTACTATTCACACCCTATATGTAGTGGCTAGTCGGAAATGACGAATAGACGGGTGCTTTTCGTCATCCTCCGATACATAACCTGAAAATGGCATAAACTACAGACATCAGTTAGGAAACATGCAAAGGAATAAGGTGGTCCGATGATGAAACGTAGCAAACACGTCCTGCCCGTTCTTGCGGCTTTGATACTTGCGCTCTGCGTAATCCCGCTCCTGGGAGCCTGTGCGCAATCGGGCGCGCAAAATCAAGCCATGTCAGCCGCGCAAAGTCAAAGCGTATCGACTTCGTCCAGCGACACGGCGCAAACTGTGTCAGCTTCATCGGCCACATCGACTATTTCCAGCGACACGGCGCAAGCTGCATCATCCTCGCAGGCTGCATCGAGCGACACGCCGCAAAACACATCGTTAGACCCAAGCCAAAACGAGCAAGAGACTGCTGCGGAATTAGATTTCTACAACCCAGGTGATGCCTACCAACTGCAGCAGGTCGTAATGCTGAGTCGTCACAACATTCGCGCCCCGCTTTCGACCACGGGCTCGGCGCTCGACAAAGCGACCCCTCACACGTGGATCGAATGGACATCAAACGCAAGCGAACTGAGCATGCGTGGCGGCGCGCTTGAAACCATGATGGGTGAATACGCGCGCAAGTGGCTCGAGTCCGAAGGGCTTATTCCCGAAAACTACCAGCCCGAAGAAGACACGGTGCGCTTCTACGCCAACTCGAAGCAGCGCACCATCGCGACAGCGCAGTACTTTTCAAGCGGCATGCTGCCTGTGGCGAACGTGGATATCGAAACGCATGTCGAATACGACCAGATGGACCCCGTGTTCACGCCAGCCACTACGTTCATCTCCGACGCGTATGTCGAAGCAGCCCTGGAACAGATGGGAACCATGGGCGGCGCAACGGGCATGGACAATGTCGCCGCTGGCTTGGCGGATTCGTATGCGCTTATCGAAGACGTGGTGGATTACACCGAATCCGAAGCCTACAAGTCGGGCGAGCTTACGAACTTGGATACAACGGACACGCAGGTGGTGCTGGAACTAGACAAAGAGCCGGCTGCGCTCGGGTCCCTTAAAACGGCATGCCAGCTTTCCGATGCGCTCGTCCTTCAGTACTACGAATCGCCGAACGCGACAGATGCTGCATTCGGACACAACCTGGACATGGAGCAATGGAAGCAAATCGCCCTGACCAAGGACATTTACGGCGACCTGCTGTTTACGGCTCCGCTTGTCGCGGCAAATGTCGCGCATCCGTTGCTGGAAGAGATTGGCAGTGAAATGGACGCAGAGGGTCGCGTGTTCACCTTCCTGTGCGGACACGACTCGAATGTCGGAAGCGTGCTGGCGGCGCTGGATGCCGAGGTCTACGAGCTGCCGAACGCTGTGGAGGCAAGGACGCCCATCGGCTGCAAGCTGGTGTTCGAGCGCTGGGCGAACGGCAGCGGCGAGCAGTTCGGACGTGTACGCCTGATGTACCAGAGCGTCGACCAGCTGCGCGAAGGTTCCATGCTTGCGGGTACGGAGTCGCCCATGAGCGTCGAGTTGTCCTTCAAAGGTCTGCAGAAGAATGCCGATGGCCTCTACGCATACGATGACCTACGCACTCGCATTGCCAATGCCACGGCAGAGTACGACCGCATCGTGGAAGAATACGGGGAAGAGGAACTTGCGGCGGCAGCATAACAATAAACAAAGGTCGGAGGTGTGTTCCTGCCCAACGCGCCAAATGACGACCCTGTGTCACCCTAGGTCTTGTGTCGCACTCAAGGACGGCAAAAGAGGCGCGCCTCAATCGCCCCGCCCCTACGACGCGGCACGTTCAAGCAGGTCTGCCGGTTCGCAATACAAGGCCCGCGCGAGCGCAAGAGCTGCTTCAACCTGCGCCTTGTTAATGTCTTTGCGCCGCTGTTCGTATTCCTGAATAGTGCGAACAGGCACCCCGGAAGCATCTGCCAACTGTTCTTGGGTAAGACCTGCGCGCAAACGCCGCTGCTTCAAATTCGATTCGGGATGTTGCTGAGCGCGAAGCGTATCCATGGCGTCCACAAAACGCTGGATGTCCATTTCGTGATAACTTCGATACATACCCTGCAGCCTGTCCATGGGCACGTCGAGCAGGATGCTCCAGAAGCTCGAATTGCTCACCCATTGGTAATATGCAAGCGCCCAACCAATCCAATACTCTTTGCTTCGACCTTTAGAAAAACGCACCTCGATAGGCCGCTGGATGCCAATCGTGCGCTCTAATACGTCGAAAACAAGCTCGACCCCGTTTTTGCCCATAATGATGGCGGGGTTGCCGCGCTCAAACTGCTTGGCAAAGCCCGATTGCATGAAGAGCTGCATGAAGTCTTCAGGAAGATAGCCCACTTCATGGACCGCAAAGTCGAGTGCGCGGCCAAGCAAAACCTGTGCTTTTGGGCGCATATTAGGGTCGTAAGCGCAAATCATGTGCATCCATTCCTTCATCGATGATGGTAGCTATAAAAAGATCGCTCGGCTGCCGCCTATTGCGTTCGATATCGAAGTATTCACGACGCGCTTGGGCATCGCGCGCATCTCGTGCGGGAGCCCATATTTCAGCAGGAACAAACTCTGCCCCAACAAATTCCAAACGGTTAAATGCCTTTTTACTTTTTACAACAATTTGTTCGCCCAAGTTGCCCAAATGCATAGCCCGCTCAAGCTGTTGCAGAGAAATGGTGCCGTTAAGAAAGTCCTGCGCAAACGAAAAATATGAATCGTCTGCTCGATATCCGCGTATTACATCGGCCTTTTCGTAGGGGACGGGAAAGGTTTCGACAATGTAGGCGCGAGCTTCAAAGGCAAGCGGGGCAGGTATGTCGAAGATGCGGTTTTGAAGCAAAACAGCAAGCCAATGGAGAATGGTATAGCCTTCACCGTTAAGATCGAGGACGCTCAAGCCCGTTGCATCGAAGCGGTATTCGTTAGAAACACCGTCATTGCCATTGCGGACAGCCCATTCGTTCGCCATTTCTAAATGCTCGGTGCAATAAAAACCAAGACCATAGTCGTTGCGTGGGCTCCCTAGCCCAAACTGAGGGGTTTCAAGCTTTTTTTCCGAGCCATGATACAGGCGCAGCAACGACATAGCGGCCTCCTTTGCTCTCGGGTACCAGTGTAACATAACTACGTCTGTAAGCGTAGTAGCTTTTTGGCTTTTACATCGTTGTTGTAAGGCATATATCGCTTATGTGTTCTACATGGATGGCGCTTCATCATTGTGCAAAGCGCATTTGAATGAGTGCATGTTATCCTTTTGCCATGGATTGCGTTCGCTTCATACGCCTTAGCCATTCAGTATGCTGGCTCATGCTGCTTGCTGCGGCCTTGCTTGTTTTTTTCCTGGGCGCCCCAACGCTTGCCCATGCCAAAGCTGGCTTAGATTCGACGGACAGTTCTGCTCCCAACGCTTCCGCTCTCGACGCCTCTGCAAACCCTGAAACACCCGCGGCTTCCGATGCGCCCGCACCCGAGTTCACCGAATTGTCCGAACTTTCGGGCAAGCGCTTCGGCAATCTGACGGGCTCGGTATTCGACGCCATGATTGACGAGCATATCGCCGACCACGGGGAGATTTTGAGCTTTGCCACTCCTTCCGACTTGGCGGCCGCGCTCACGTCAGGCAAGATCGATGCCTACGTACTTGACGAACCGGTGTCGGTGCTCTGTATAGCGCGCAACTCGGGCATCGCGCTCATGCCAACAACGCTCGAAGACACCGACTACGGATTTTTCTTTCCGAAAGGCAGCCCGCTCACCCGCGAATTTAACAGCGTGCTAGAACGCTTCTGGGAAGACGGCACCATCGACACCCTGCGCGAAAAGTGGGTTGTCTCTGCCGACGACGCCGCGAAAGTGATTGCCGCCCAAGACTGGGATGCGCCTAATGGCACGCTCACTATGGCCACGGCTCCTGTCTACGAACCCATGAGCTCCATGGGCCCCAACAATCAAATCGTCGGCTACGACCTCGAACTCGCGTATCTGG
>JAFUCW010000265.1 GCA_017459485.1 Eggerthellaceae bacterium
CTAATCAAGCCGCGTCCTGCACGCCGCACCCTCCTGGCTGCAGGACGCGCCATGCTCCCAATGGGGCGTGGTGCGCGTTGTTGGCGCATGCGGACCTGCCGTATGGCAAGTGTCGCACGAACCATGTGGTAGGAAGCATTTAAGTAAGGAGTTACGACCGTGTCGAAGTTTTTCAAAAACTACGGAGGCGTTCTCGCCATCGGCGTGGGAATTATCATATTCTACATTCTGATGACCGATGTGTTCCATGTTCTGTCTCCGTTTCTGTTCCCCAGCCTGTTCGACGTGATCAAGCTGATTCCCGAGTACATCGGCAAGCTGTTCAACGGCATGTGGAGCTCGCTGTTCCTGCTGGTTATCGCATACTCGCTTGCAGTGGTTACCGCCATTTCGCTGGGAACGCTCATCGGGTTGAGGTCGGGGCTGCGCAAGAACATCACGCCCTACATCAACGCGTTTAGCGCTATCCCTGTTCCGCTGCTCACGCCGTATGCCATCAACCTCTTCCCGACGTTTAAGGCAGCTTCGATCTTCCTGATTTGGCTGGCGGCATTCTGGGTCATTCTTGGTACTACCATCAATGCAGTGCTCACTATTGACAAGCGTTATCTCGAAAATGCCGAAACGCTGAAGATGTCGGGCGCCGAAAAGCTGTTCCGCGTGGTGCTGCCCGCTGCATCTCCTGCAATCCTTACCGGTTGCTCGATCGCTCTCACGCTTTCGTTCATGATGCTGGCGGTCGCCGAAATGTTCGGCGCGGACTCCGGCATGGCTTACTTCGTGCAGTACTATTCCGACTTCGCGCGTTTCGACCTGGTAATGCTGGGCTTCTTGTTCACGGCAACGGTCCTTGTGCTGATCATGTACCTGTTCGACAAGCTCAAGGCACGCATTCTGCACTGGACGATCAACAACTAATTCTTATTGCGGCAGGGCGCTGTGCAAGACCTACCATGATTGCAATCCAAGTGCCCTGCAGCGCAACTCGCCCGGGATCGAGGAGTCTGCCCTCCCTAGAACCCCTCGATTTTGTGGCATTCATCTCGGGAGAGCGGTCCTTCTTAACCGTGTGTGCGCACAGCACATGGTCATAAGGGCCGCGCTCTCGATTTCGTTACTATCACGTGTTGGGAAAAGTTCGATAATAAGAGGCGGGAAGAGACAATGGGCAAAAACAATATCGCACGAATAACGGCATACGTTGCCCTTGTGGTTGTTTGCTTCGGGTGCATAGGCTGCGCGACGTCAGGCGGAGAGCAAAGTTTGGGCACCAACGAACAGGCTGACACGGTTAATGCCAGCACGTACGAAGCCAGCATTGAATACGTGGATACATCTTATCTGAAGGACCATCTTGAGTCTTCGACCATTGTCGACGTGCGCACGCCAAGCGAATACACAGGCACAGCTGACATCAACAATATGCGTGCGGGCCACATACCTGGTGCCATAAATATTTCGTATGCGAAGCTAGCGGATGAGAGTGGAAATCCTCTTGACGAAAAGGACGTAGAGCACTTTCTTCAGTTGAAAGAGCTTTCCCCAAGCGATCCAGTTGTTCTCTACTCGGGAAGCGACGACCGTGCGGAAGGTGCGGCAAAAGTGCTTCTGGTGCATGGTTTTACCAACGTGAGCCTTTATGAAGGCGGTTTCGACGAGTGGGCTGCAGACGAAAGCAACTTTGTGGATCGTGGCACTCCTGCCTGTTGCGAAGTAGGCTAGTTCGAACATTTGGCGACTACAACTAAGCGTGCAGTAGTGCACGAAAGGAACCAATGCTACCTATAGACATACCTGGATTCGATCCGCTGGCCATCGAGCATGTCTTGCTGGACTTTAACGGCACAATTGCAATGGATGGCAGGCTTGTGCCAGGAGCGTTGCAGGCCATAGGTTCTCTTGGTGAATGCGCGCACGTGGCGGTGCTCACGGCAGACACGTATGGAACAGTCGAAGCGCAATGTGCACCGCTCGGCGTTGAAGTGCGTACGTTTCCTCAGGCAGGAGCTGCACAGTTCAAGGAAGAATACGCACGCTCTCTTGTTGGGCATGTGGCGGTGTTGGGCAACGGCCGCAACGACATTGGCATGTTCGATGCCGCCGACCTTTCCATTGTTGTTATAGATGCAGAAGGCGCCTGCGCTTCCCTGTTTGTTCATGCCGACATTGTTGTGCGCAATGCCATTGAAGGCTTGGAGCTGCTTTTGCATCCCGATCGCATCCGTGCCACCCTGCGTAGCTAGCGAATAAGCGCACGAAGGGGTCAGGCTCTAGAGGGTGAGCGCCTCGATAGCGCTGCTGCGACCGATAACGACGAGCTTCGTATCCCCAGCGTAGGAGGAGGGAGTTGCGCTCGAACGTCCGTTGACGAACTCGAAGTGGGTCATGCCGCAATCCGCATTGTGCAAGAAGCCTTTGGCACGTAAAATGCCTTGGTCGGACAGCTTTTCGGTCAGCTTAGAGAGAGCCGCTTCGTCGAACGCTTCTTCTGGATGGAGCACGGTCGAGGAAAACCCTGCGTGCCCATGTTGGTGCGCGTGGCCGCTGTGGTCGTGACCGCCGTGTTCATCGTGCCCATGGCCACCGCCCTCGTGCCCGTTGTGTCCGTGCGCGTCATCCTGCGCGTTGCTGTCCGCATTGCTTGCATCCACACTTTCGGCATAGGCTTGCGCGGAAAGTTCCAGGAGCTCTAGTCCGTCGAGCTCGTCCCAAGGCGTGTCGCATACGCCCACAACGCGCTTGGCTATGCGCGCAATGGCTTCGTGCGCTCGCGAAAGCCCTTCGGCACTCACTTCCTGCGTGTGGCTGAGCACGATGAAACGTGCTTGCTCTAATTGCTGCAGGTACACCGGAATCTCGAAGTCGACCATTTCGGCGACGTCGGTAGCGTCGACGATGGTGGTTATGGAGCTCATTTGCACGGGGGCATCCACGCGCTCTTGCAGATAGCTCATCGTGCAGGTAGCCTCCAGCTCGTCGGGCCCTGCCAGCCCTGTGGGCTCAATGACAATGCGGTCGGGGCGGTAGGTGTTCACGATGTCAGAAATACTCGTGATGAAGTCCGACTTCAGCGTGCAGCAGATGCATCCCGAAGCGAGCGTGCGTGCCTCGAAGTTATCTGTTTGAATGAGGTCGTTGTCGATCGCCTCTTTGCCGAACTCGTTTTCAATCAGCGCAATGCGCTGCGCTGCCAACCCGTCGGCAAGCAGCTTGTTGATGAACGTGGTCTTTCCGGCTCCCAAAAAGCCACCGATTATGTCGATCTTCACAGAGCCTTCCATCGGTGCGCCTCATCTCCTTACGGTTCTTTTCTAGCCTCCTGCATCATGCGACCCAGATCCGTTGCGCTGACCAGTTGCCGCGACAAATCTACGTTCGCTGCTTCGGCAAGCGCATCGCTTAGGCGGGAGCGGTAGTCGAAGAAGAACAGGCCAGGGCTTATCTCGCGCCCGGTCAAGCGCGACAACGTCAAGCATGCCGAATCGCTCAGGAAGCGGTGCTCCCCGCCAAGGAGAAGCTGTATGCTGCAGGCAGCAAGATAGCATATCAGAAAGTGGGCATGAAGGTAGGAGTCGCGCGGAACCGACCCAGGGCATGTGCTCCATTCGCCCCAGGGCGGCTTAAAGAAGCTCCGCCAGAAGAACAGGTTCTGGTACAGGTTGACAACCAGATTGGCGGGAAGATCGAGTTCTGACGTGATGATATTGCAGAACCCGTCCATTGCCTCGTCGGCCGATATCTTGTCCCAGTACACATGCCACACACGGTCGCCAATGTCCCCTGGTTTGGCGTCTCCGAACCCCCGCACGGCGCGCATGGGACGCACACTGCCGTCGGAAGGGGCTCCGTGGGCAACCACGTCTTCGTTGCGTTTGACAATGTGGAAGCGGTCGAACCTGCTGTACTCGAACGCCTCCCTCCACCAGAAGGCCACCTCTTTGACGGCAATACTGCTTGGGCACTTGGAATTCTGCTTGTCCTCAAGCTGCCGGATACTCATGCGCTCCTTGTAGCGGGAGCCGTCTATGCCAATGGTCTGGTAGTCCGTGCTGTCGAGCACCCATTCGCGCGAAGCGCGCAGCCCCTTGCGCATGGACTGCAGGAACACGAATCCGAAGTTATCTTCCAACAATGCTGAAAGCTCGTGGGTATTGGTTCCGATAGATTTGTTGGTAACGACGACGAGCCGTTCGTCGGGGTGGCGTTTGGCAAGCTCTGGTACGGTGGGCAGCGGGCTGAGCGCGCTGGCAAGGTGCGAGTCTGACACGCAGTAGTCGATAGGCAGTCCTGTGCCGTCTACCATGATGGCTGCCTGCACAATGGGGCTTTTGCGCTCGTCCCATCGCTTGTTGTGTTCGGGATGGGTCCAGCTGGACTCTTCTATGTAGAAGTTGGAAACAAGGCAGAACGTACGCGAGTTTTTGGTTTCACTGCGCCAGCTTTCGAGTGCGGCGTTAATGTGAGGAGTTATGCCTTCCGATGAGCCACCCAGCAATTCGACGCCCTTGAAAACATCGTTGCGCGTAAGGTCGGCAAGGCCGGGGATGCGACTGCGTTGCGCCCAGGCGTCCATGATCAGCTGGGGGTGGGCTATGCGGCTCCAGACCAACAATTCGGTAAGGCGAGACACCTTCTTCAGGCGGGCTGGATCAACGCCTGCTGCCTGCAACGCACTGTCGAGGCGGAGGCAACGATGGAGGGCCGAAAGCACAGCCGCAGCTCCCGCCTCTAATGTGCGAGCTGTGCCAAAGGGAATCTTCGCTTCTGGGGAGAGCATGACGGGAACCGTCGGCTTCTGGTCCTCTTCGTGTATGCTGTTGAGGTTGTCGACAACGCCTTGGAAATGCGCAATAGGGTCGGGATGCGTTTGCTGCAAATCGTCCACGTAGCCCAGGCTCCAGAGCGTTTTCGAGCGCGTCTTCCCTTCCGGCGTGCGGTAGCTTTGCACGATAGAAAGATAGATGCGCCCATTCGGCTTTTTCTGCTTTCGTAGATGCATGGGAAAACTGTACGTTCAGCGCACAGCGAATGCACTATCGTTTTACATCAATCCACTGGTAATCTACGCATAGAGAGTATCAATGGCAATTTGTTCATTAAATAAGAGGAAAGTGAACAGGAGTTTTGATACTAACGCAACAAACGGCTCTTGCGCTGTAGACAAGTAATTTGCCCACGAGGTACGTGCGTTATTACCCGCCTTCGATAATCCTGATAGGCTTCGAAGAGTCCGAGAAGGTTCCCGTTTGTTTTTCTGCATTGCTCAGACGCTTTCTGCTGCAGGGTACATTCTGCATAGCCGTATAAGCACAACAAGAAACCCGTGAAATGTATGAGCGAATAGCTGCGAGCAGGACGCATACCGTATCGCCCAAGAAGGGGGAAGGTTTATGCATAAAGGCAATCGAATTACTTCAATCAATAGATAGGCGTCTTCTTACTCCAAAGTTTTGAGCCTTGGAGCAAGAAAACGTGTGCAAGGGTAGACCGATTGGCCATGGGCCACGAAGGAAGGAGAACTATGCACAAAGACGACCAAATGACACCAATGGAGCGACTCAACGGATTTCTGACCGGTGGGGAGATGGACCGCTTGCTGGCCATGCCGCTCATCTGCTCAATGTCGGGCAAGGCGGCTGGCATGACGCATAAGCAAAAGCGCGCCACCGGCCGCAGCGAAGCCGACTGTCAGATTGCCGCATACAACCGTTTCGGCAACGACCTGCTTATTACCGAGTATGGCCTGCATACCGTGGGCAAGGCCCTTGGCACCGAAATGGGCGACCCGGAAGACGCGGTGCCGCACATCACGCACAACATCCTGCAGGACCTGGACAAAGCTGACGAGCTGGACTTCGAACGCGTGCTCCCGCAGAACAGCCCCGACGCCCAGAAGCACCTGGAATGCGCACGCATTCTCACGCAGGAAATGGGCAGCGAGGTGCCTCAGGGAACCTTGATCTGCGGGCCATTCACTGCAGTAGCTTCCATTATGCCCACCGAAGTGCTTTTGCGTGCCGTGCGCAAGCGCCCCGACGTGGTGCATAATCTGCTGCGCAAGTGCACCGACGTGCTCAAGGAACTGCACAATGCATTCATCGCCGAAGGGTCCATGATCCTGTTCTGCGAGCCCATTGCAACAGGGTCGATCGCCAATCCCAAAGAGTACTTGGAGTTCGTGCAGCCCTATACCAAAGAGCTCATGCAAAATATCCACGACCACAGTGGCATCGTGTGCTACCACATCTGTGGCGACACGAAGAAGATCATCTCCTACATGGTCGAAACCGGCCCCGACATGATCAGTATCGACAACCGCGTGCCGCTCGAGTACGCCAAGGACCTGGTGCAGCCTTATATGCCGCTCGTGGGCAATGTCGACCCGGTTGAGAAGATGATCCTTGGGACGCCCGAAGAAGTGGACGAGGCATGCAAGAAGTGCATCCAGATTGGATACGACTGCGCACATGGTTACATCCTGTGCACTGGCTGCGACTTGAACGGCGACGTGCCCCTGGAGAACCTGGACGCGTTCATGGCAGCCGCACGTAAGTACGGCAAGATGCCCGTCGGCCCTGCGAATTGGGAATAGCCATGCGTTAGTCCTCTGCGTTCCGATGCCCGTTTGGGGTTGGTCCCATTCGGGGTCGTAGTGAAAACGGGACAGCGACAGGACTGCCGGACCGAAGAGCCCCCGCCGTCCCATTTTCACTACGACCCCGAATGGGACGAACAACCCGAATGGGACTACGACCCCAAATGGGATGAAGTAGGCGCAAGAAGAGGTCGCTTGGAAATATATGTCCTCTATATGGGACACGTAGGAAAGAACAGGGCAGGTTGCGAATCTGCCAAAAGGAAAGGATTAGTTGAAATGGCTGCAAGCAAAGAAGAATTGATCGAAAAGCTCTACGAGTGCGTTGTCGAAATGGAAGACGAAGACGTAGTTGACGTGTGCAACGAGTACCTAGAAGCGGGCTACAGCGCCTACGATGGCATCATGGAGGGCCTGGTTGCTGGCATGAATCGCGCAAGCGAGCTCTATGACGAAGAAGAATACTTCGTAACCGACGTGCTGCTGTGCTCGGATGCGCTTTATGCAGGGCTTGACGTGCTTCGTCCGCATCTGGATGGCGGCGAGTCGGGAGGCAACGGCAAGAAGGTCGTTATCGGCGTCGTCGAGGGCGACACGCACGACATTGGCAAGAACCTGGTGAAAATCATGCTGGAAACGGCTGGCTTCGAAATGTATGACCTAGGACGTGACGTGCCGCTCGATGCCTATGTGGAAAAGGCCAAAGAAGTAGATGCAGACATCGTGGCTATGTCCACGCTCATGACCACCACCATGGGTGGCATGGGCACGGTAGTGGAGAAGCTCAAGGAGGCTGGAATCCGCGATCGTGTCAAGGTGATGGTGGGCGGTAGCCCGATTTCCCGCAAGTTTGCCGACGAAATTGGTGCTGAAGGATATTCGCTGAATGCTGTTGAA
>JAFUCW010000266.1 GCA_017459485.1 Eggerthellaceae bacterium
TCAAGGACGTGAAGACCCTGTTCGCGAAATCTGTGGAAATCGACCTGAGACGGAAAACTCCACGCAAGAAAAAATCAGCGAAGAAGCGGTAACTTCCCAGTTCAGAACTCATAAATAAAGAATCACGCTGTCAAAGATGAGTTGTCAGGGCTCTCCGTGGCACTACCGCTTGAACCCTGCTCGCTATCCGAACCCAACGTGAGGGCGGAAACAGAGCGTCCTTCATCGTTTTCGCCTGCCGCCGAAGCCGGCAGCGGCATGAGGGAAACAACAAGCACGACAGACAGCAGGACACGGAGCACAGCATGTCCAAAGCCGACTTGAGAAGACGACTGGAAAGCGTGTGGGTTGTTGCCGTTTAGCAGCAAAGCGCGCCCCAAACTATCTTATACGTTACTTAACAGGCTCTTCCAACAAACAGAAAGTACGTAATATTATTGTATAAAAAGGGCAAACAAGCTGCAAGAATAAAATCCACCACAATGGTAGGCATTCATAATGTGTTCATAGCCTGAAAACATCAGACAAGACGTGATTTTTCAGACACTCCTCCGCCCCCGTCATACAGTGATGGCGGAACGTCCCGTCATTGGTCATGCCCTGTCATATAACGTGCGAGAGGTTTTCGGCGAAACCTTCTAGGGGCACTTCGCGTTCTTCGTGGGTGGCCATGTCGCGCAGCTTCACCACGCCTGCCGCCACTTCGTCGGGACCCAACACTGCCACCTGAGCACATCCCAGCTTGTCTGCCTGTTTGAACTGGGCTTTCAGGCTCCTGCCCTGGTGGTCGAACTCGCAGGCGATGCCCGCGTCGCGGCACTGCTGGGCAAGCCGGAACGCCAAGGCCCGCTGGTCCGCATCCACGCAGGCAAAGTAGAGCGCCGGCGGCTCCGGTTCGAGCATCTGCGTCCCCAGAGCCTCCAGGACGATCTTGCAGCGCTCGTATCCCAAGGCCCAACCGAAGCCCGGCGTGTCGTTGCCGCCGATCTCTGCCATCAGCTTGTCGTAGCGCCCGCCGCCGCCGATGGCGTTTTGGTTGTTGTCCATGCCTACCGACACCTGCACTTCGAACACGGTACGCGTGTAGTAGTCCAGCCCGCGCACGAGCGTGGGGTCTTCGACGTAGGCTACACCCGCCGCATCCAAATAGGACTTGACCTGGGCATAGTGGGCCTTGCAGCTGTCACAGAGGAAGTCACCGATACGGGGAGCACCGGACATGACACGCGTGCAGGCTTCCTCCTTGCAGTCGAGCGCCCGCAAGGGGTTCGTCTCCGCACGGCGTTGGCAGTCCTCGCAGAGCTCTCCCGCATGGTCCAGGATGTAGCCTTTGAGCGCATCGCGGTACGCCGGACGGCATTCCGCGTCGCCCAAGGTGTTCACCAGCAGCGTCATCTTATCCTGCGGAATCCCAATAGCTTCGAAGAAACGCATGAGCATGACGATGCCCTCGGCATCGATCGAAGGATCGTCCGCCCCCAGGCATTCTATACCCACTTGATTAAACTGCCTCTGGCGCCCGTTCTGCGGACGTTCGGCGCGAAACATAGGGCCGGCATAGGCAACCTTCACCGGTGCGCCGCCTTCCTGCAAAAGCCCATTCTGTGCAATGGCGCGCACCACCCCGGCAGTCCCTTCCGGACGCAGCGAAAATCGGCTGTCGGACCGGACGTGTTCGCCTGCAATCAGTTTGGCCAGGTTGCCGCCGGAGACAACCGTGAACATCTCCTTGGTCACCACATCGGTCGCCTCTCCGATGCCGCGCACGAACAGCTCGGTTTTCTCGAACACGGGCGTCTCTATGGGCGAATAGCCGTACCGCGCGAACAGGTCGAAGGCGATCTGGCGAAACTTCGTCCAGAATAGCGCCTCGGAAGCCAGCAGGTCTTTCGTGCCTTCAGCTCTCTTGATTGCCATGATGCTCCTTCGAATTGAATTAACCACAAAATGATAACGCATTGCAGCTTAATGAGCGTCTATCGAGCGCTCCCTTACCCGCCTAGAGGACGCAGGCGCACAGGGCTTGCCGCCCCAAGCCAATGCAGGCGGTCCCGCTCATTGATGTGCGGAGAGGAGATTCCTCGCCGTGCCTGAAATGACGGCGCAAGGTCAATTCCTTCAAAGTGCAATGCCACATGCAGCGAAACCGTCCAAAGACACGGACCCAGCATGCGCATGCTCAAGGCAAAACAGCTTCTGCTAAAAGACGCTGCCACCACCTGAAGGCGAACCGCCTATCCCAAGCATCGAATACAACAAACCGGCCCCGCCCATCATGTACAAGGTGACAACTTCCAAAACGAACCCGGCAAGCATGCCCCATGCGGCAAACTTCACCGCGTCGTTGCGATTTGCCGCCGGCTTTCCCATGTTGAACAGCAGCGCAAGCACAACGCCGATCAGCCCGAGCAGCACGCCGCCAGCAAACCACAGCCAGCGACCATTCGGGCCGAACAAGCCCGACGACTGCTGCCCCGTTGGCAGCGGACTCTGTCCGCCCCCATCTGGTTGCTGCCACGACAAGGAAGTCCCCACAGAAGGACGTCTGCTATCCTGCGCATCCTGACCACGTTGCTGCTCTTGCCCATGGACCTGCTGGCCCGCAGGGGGGACATAGGGGTCGGAAAAGGGCGAGGAGCTTTCCCGCGGTGCGCTCGGAGGAGGAACTGGAGCGCCCTTGGCTGCACCTTCAGGCCAAGCTCCACCAGATGCGCCTTCGGAAGCGGTGCCGTTGTGCGCGCTGCGATCGGAAGGGACATCGCTGTGCACGTTTCCCTCGGACGGAGCGCCGCCGCGTGCGTCTTCCTCGGGCCAAGGGGAAGCGCCCTGCCGAGCGCCGTTTCCCTGTTGTTCTTGGTCGGACATGCTAGATCTGCTGTTCCATCCAAGTGGCGATGGCCGTGTCGTAGGCACCGGTGGTCTGGAACACGCGCAATGCCAGCTTCTGGCGCGTTTCGCGCGTAGTGGCGCCGTCATTTGCGCGCATTTCTTCCAAGATGGCATCGTAGCTTGCCGGATCGGTAACCACTGCCACGCTTTCATAGTTTTTCGCAGAGCTGCGCAGCATGGAGGGGCCGCCGATGTCGATGTTTTCGATGCATGTGGCGAAGTCCGCGCCGCTCTCCACCGTCTTTTCGAACGCATAGAGGTTCACTACGACCATGTCGATCATCTCGATGCCCAGTTCTGCCGCCTGCGCCATGTGCTGCTCGACATCGCGCCGTGCCAGAAGACCGCCATGGACCTTCGGGTGCAACGTCTTCACGCGTCCGTCCATCATCTCGGGAAAGCCGGTGACTTCTTCGATCGGCGTGACCGCCACTCCCGCCTCTGCAATGGCGCGCGCTGTGCCGCCCGTGGAAATTATGGTCGCCCCGAACTCTTCGGAAAGCGCTCGGGCAAAATCGACTACGCCGGTCTTGTCGGTGACGGAAATGAGAACTCGTTTGATGGTGGGGTTCATGCCAGCTGCTCTCCTTACTTGCGGCGTTAAATACGTCCCAGGTCTCTGTCGTGCCTGGCGCGCTCTTCTTCGCTGTAGCGCTGCTTGTAGCGCGTGTCTACCATCTCGCCCACAATGGCAATCGCCAGCTCCGCAGGAGTTTTCGCACCAAAGGCCAGCCCGATGGGACGCTTGATGGCTTTCCACTGATCGTCGGTCATGCCGGCATCCTTGCAGCGAGCGTACACTTCGCTGTTCTTGCCCGCACATCCCAACATGCCTGCGTAATGCATATTCTGGCCGGCAATCCAGAGGCACGCTTCGACGTCGTGCACATGCCCCATGGTCAGCACACATGCGTAGTCGCCCCTACGCGCCCGCAGCTCGGCCAAATCGTCCCAGCTCTCCAGAAGCACGTGCACTGCCGTCGGGAAACGTTCTTCGGTCAAATACGCAGCGTCGTCGTCCACGACGAACGCCTTGAACCCGACGTGGTCTGCCAGCGCCGCCACTTCCGATGCCAAGTCCGAAGCCCCCAGAAGCCACACGGCCGGAGA
This sequence comes from Eggerthellaceae bacterium, assembly GCA_017459485.1. Classification (GTDB taxonomy): domain Bacteria; phylum Actinomycetota; class Coriobacteriia; order Coriobacteriales; family Eggerthellaceae; genus CACXMZ01. The sequence goes on from JAFUCW010000266.1 coordinate 4,000, forward strand.
ATCGAACAGCGCAACGCTTGCCCAGGTCAGACCAGCGAACTGGTCTGCATGCATGCCCGGGCCACGCGTGGCGTCCTTCATCTGGAAGTAGTCGCGGTCGGACGGTTTGCGCGAGCAAACGACTTCTTTCGCATCATTGCAGAAGAAGACCATGTCGCTGGCGTCTGCCGACCCAACGTCTCCGAACTTCTTCATAACGCCAATGTCGTTGTTGGCAAGTGCAGCAGGCTCGTCATAGACAATCTTGAAGCCCAGCCACGCCATCTCGCCATTTTCGATGGCCTCGAGCGCGCGCTCGAATGTGGGGATGTCCGCCTTGCTCCACGATGCTGCCATCCACCTAAGAGCATTGGGCCCCAAGTGGGGATTCGCGCTCAGCCCTTCTTCGGAAAAGCAACGGAAATCGTCAGGCGACACGTCGGGCACCTCGCCCGACTCCAACGCAGATAGTATTCGGCATATGACTTCCCTGTACATATTCGTTGCCCCTTCACTCGCCGTTAGCCACGTGCACCCTGCGGTCCGCACCCAACGTGATATCCCCTGCCGCCAAGCGGCGCAGTACCCAGGGGTAGATCTCGTACTCGGTCGCATGGATGCGCTCTTCCAGGGACTCCACCGTGTCGTCTTCGCGCACGGAAACTGCACGCTGCGCGATGATGGGGCCCTCGTCGTACACTTCGTTGGCAAAATGCACCGTCACGCCTGTCACCTTCACTCCCGCGTCGAAGGCGTCCTGAATGCCATGGGCGCCGGGAAAGCTAGGCAGCAGTGCAGGGTGGATGTTGATGACGCGGTCCGGGTATGCGGCGAACACCTCCGGCCCGATCAGACGCATGTATCCCGCCATGACAAGGTATTCGGCGCCTGCGTCTTGCATAGCACGCGCAATGGTCGGATCCGCCGTACCCGCATCGTAATAGCTGCGCCCAAGCGCGAGCACGGGAATGCCCGCCTTCTTCGCGCGTTCGAGCCCGAAGGCGTCAGGCCGCGACGACGCCACAAGCACGATTTCAGCGTCAAGAGCGTCCGCAGCGATTTCATCGATGATTTTCTGCAGGTTCGTGCCGCCGCCGCTGACAAGCACGCCGATTTTCAGAGGACTGTCACTCATCTTGGAAATCCTCCTCGTGA
>JAFUCW010000267.1 GCA_017459485.1 Eggerthellaceae bacterium
CAACCGGCCAGGTGAACTCAGGCGTCGTTGGCGCATCGGGCGCGTTGTTCGGGCTGTTCGGCACCTACTTCTACTTGCTCGTGCGCGAACATCAATCTCCTGTCGTGCTGATGGGCGCCCCGCGGCTCGAAGACATCAAAGGCGTGGCAAGCCTGCTCGTCATCAACATCGTCATTGGCTTTTCTCCTGGCATCTCCATGGAAGGCCACCTTGGCGGACTCCTTGCGGGCCTGATCATAGGCATACCCGTCTACGAGCTGCTTCGTCGCACCATCCAACGCGAAATCGACGCAGGGCTGCAACCGCCTTCCCAACCCGCCGAGACGCGCAGCGAATACGACTTCGACGCCTTGCAAGCTTCGCAGGATGCCGCCATGGCCGCACAGAATAGCTACGTGCAGCAATGGAACCAGGCAACGCCTGCCGAGCGCAATGCCATGAAGCAGAAAAGCAAGACCGACTCTTCCGCGTAGGCAGGGCTTCGCGCTGCCGTCCAATCGTTGCCGTGGCGGCATACCCTCTGCTTCGCGTGCGGAAAACGTGCAATCGTCTTGGAGCGAATTGCTCCCTACATCCCTGTTGCCTACAATGGAGTATCGCTTTTCGGGAGCCAATCGAAAACATGAACGGCTGAAAGGAGAACGGCCATCCCAGCCATACTGACACATGACTTTTTCGGGCGCGATGCGATTGATGCGCTGAGCAACATGGATTTTGCCACGATCGACGAACGCGACGCGTTCCTGCTGGGCAACCAGGGGCCGGATCCCTTGTTCTTCGCCGCCATCCATCCTGCGCTGCACTCCTTCCGGTCGCTTGGCAGCCGCATGCACAAGGAGCACACGACCGATCTTGTCCGCGCCCTCCACCGCAGCCTTGGCGTGCTCGACGCCGAAGAGCTGCCCATCGGGCGTGCGTATGCGCAGGGCTTCCTGGGGCATTTCGCACTCGACTCGACCTTGCACCCGCTCGTCTATGCCACGCAGTACGCAATCTGCGACGCCGGGATAGACGGCCTGTCACGCGCGGATTGCCACGAAGTGCATGCGGAAATTGAACGCGAGTTCGACGAAATGGTGCTTACCGCCAAGCGCCGCCAAACCGTGCGCGACTACCCTGCCGTCGACAACACGCTCGAAGCAAGCCCCGAAACACTGGCAATCATCCAAAAAGTCCACGCCTATTTGGCGCTTTCGGTCTACGGCATCCAAGTGCCCCCAAGCCTGTTTCCCACTGCAGTGGAGTGCTACCGCATCGTGCTCGCCACGCTCCACTCCCCCTTCGGGATCAAGCGCAGCCTTGCCGCTGCCGCCGAGCGCACGGTGCGTCCGCATTCGTTCATCGGCGCCATGGCGCACCGCGCGGTGCTCGTAGAAGATAGCTGGTTTGCCAACTCGGAGCACACCCCCTGGACAAACCCTTATACGGGAGAAGTGCATACCGCGTCGTTTTGGGATCTCTACCAGACGGCCCTGGACGCATGGGCCGAATCGATCGACCTGTTTGGCAAGTCTACCCTGACCGAAGATGACGCCCGCACCATCACGCGCGATGTGAACTTCTCGGGCGAGCCCACCGTAGCCACGCTGGTGGTGGAAGGCTAACGTGCTCGAGTCGGTCCTCGACATACCCTATTGGTTCGAGCTTTTGGCCACCGTAACGGCTTCGATTGGCGGCGCCATGGTCGCCACACGCGCCCGCTACGATATCTTCGGCGTGATCGTGATCACGATCATCACCGGCCTTTTCGGCGCAATCTTTCGCGACGTGTTGCTGCAGGACTATGGAATCTACGCCTTCCAGCAGCCATCTCTTATTGTGGCGTGCGTGATTACCGCTCTCGTGGTCTTTTACTTCGGGCAGCTCGTCACTTATATCACGCGTGTGGTAGACGTCATCGATTCGCTTTCGCTGGGCATGTGGGGCGTCATCACCGTAGGAAAGGCGCTGTCTGCAGGCCTGTCGATCGTGCCCGCCGTCATGCTTGCCGCTATCGCCTCGGTCGGCGGCGGCATCGTGCGCGACGCTCTCATGGGCCGCCCGATCAACGCGTTCCAGCCCGGTTCGCTCTACGGCACAGCAGCAGTCATCGGCTCCACTGTGTTCGCGCTCATGAAAACCTACGCGATCCTGCCCCAATACGCACCCTTCATCTGCCTCGCACTCGTCGCGGCAATCCGCATGTCTTCGCTATTTTTCGGCATCAACACGAAACCGTCGCATGATCTCTCCATGCCCCTGCTCGACGCTATGAGCAAACCCGTCGAGCACTTGAAACACCGCGACGACTAGAACGCAGCATCAGCAGTTCCACTGTAGACCTGCAGGTGGTCGAAGAGTCAGCGAAAGCAGCGAAGGTGCTCATGATTGCCCCGCCTTTGGCCCGAGCGCACTTCGGTGCGCAATGTGGCCAAAACAAGGGGCAAGGATGGGCACCTCCGCCGCTTGCAGCGTCGATTCATTCCGGCGTTCGCAAAGAACGCCGGAACCTAAGAGTTCTTAAGGTAGATGGATCCCATCAGGTCTGCCACGTGCTCGAACGCATCGCAGCAGGCCTCAAGGCCGACGAAGATACGCGTCCAAATGAGCAACCGTGTGGGATTGTCGAAATCTTCTGTATGCAACCGCCTGATCGCCGTCATGTAGACCTGGTCGGCCTCTTCCTCGAAATCGTTCGCGCGCAAGATCGCCTAGACGAACGTTTCCTTGTTCTTGAAGTCGGAAAACTGGCCCATCGAATCCTTTAAGTCCTCTCA
>JAFUCW010000268.1 GCA_017459485.1 Eggerthellaceae bacterium
CGGAACAAAAGCGATCGACTGCCGTGGCACGGCTGTCCACGCTGCAAACAAGCTCGTCTATCTCTTGGCTGGAGAAACTATGGCAGTAGCGAATGCCGCCTTTTTCTTGCGCAGGCACGCCTTGCCACCCCAAAAGGTAGTCCCCCGCATCTAGGCGTGCAGGATCCAGTCCCAAGACGCCCAATGCGCGCGCGTGCTGCTCAAGAGCGCCTGAAGCGAAATCGTAGCTGTCCATGAACTGCCAAAAGCTCACAGCCACATAGCCGCCGGGTTTCGCGCAGCGCACAAGCGCGTCAAGCAATGCCGCGCGCAATTCGAACCCCGGCACGTGATGCGCCAAGCCGAAGCACACGACTAGCTGGCACGCGGGAGCCTCGATGGCATCCACCAGATCCGCACCGTGAAGCAGGCGTTGGAGCAGATCCACCTTCTGGAACCGCACGTAGGGAAGCGCGTTTGCAAGCTCCTCTTCCGGGGGAACCAGCCCTTCGCAATTGTCCACGGCGAAGTACTCGAGCTGCTCTTCCGCGTCGAGCCGTTCGCGCAGGTAGCTCGCAAAGCGAAGGTTGCCGCACGCAACGTCTAAGACGGAAAGCGGCCATTCGGCGTTGCCGAACAACCCCTCTTCGAGCGCAGGTAGCCCTTGGCCACCCCCGTCTTTGCCGACGATGCCCGCAGAAGCGAGCACACGCTCCCACCCAGGCCATGCGCTGCGCCTCGTGCGCGAAAACGATTCGGCGTTGCATGCGTAGAAGTCGTCGGTGAGCGAACAGAGTATTTCAGCCGTGATGCGGTCCATGATGTGACCATTCTACCAAACGCAGCGCGAGCGAAGCCTCACACTGGACGGGCCGTGATTTCGCATACCCGGCAAGGGGCGACGGTTTCCTTGGCCCGTACGCGACTTGGGCCAATACGTGCTAGGATGGTCTGCATGGAACAGCTGATGTCCGACATAGTGAAGGCGGTCAGAGAGAGAGGCGAGCTTGGAGCACGGGAGCTCGAGCGCATCATCGCCTCGCACAACCGGCGTTTTCGCGAACCGGTCAAGCACTTCGCGAAAAAGCAGCTCTCCCCTGCCTACCAGCGCATCAAGCGCGAAGATGCAAGCTTGTGGGAAAGCTGGAAGATCGATGGCGAACTCGAGCGTGCGCTGCTGGCCACCATTCAGATGAAACCGCGCCGCACGGCGTCGGGCGTTGCCACCATCACCGTGATCACCAAGCCGCATCCCTGCGCAGGCGACTGCCTATACTGCCCAAGCGACGTACGCATGCCCAAAAGCTACCTGCACGACGAACCAGCCTGCCAGCGCGCCGAACGCACCTTCTTCGACCCGTATCTCCAGGTGGCAAGCCGCCTTTCCGCCCTTGAGCGGATGGGGCACGCCATCGACAAGATAGAGCTCATAGTCCTGGGAGGCAGTTTCACCGACTATCCCGCATCCTACCAAACGTGGTTTGTGCACGAACTATTCCGTGCGCTCAACGACGCAGACGGCGGCATCGAAGACGTAGGCGACGTCTTCTCCGACTTCGTACCAATCGACAGGGGCTCGATTCTAGCGCGCAATGTCCACGAGCGCCTTGCCGCCTACAGAAGCGTGTTCGGATCGGACGGATGGGACCCTACAGGGCACGCAGGCGACGGGGGGATTTCCGCACACCTTGCAGCATGCGCTTCGTGGCAAAGGCGCGTCGAAAGCGGGGACGCGTCCTACAGCGACGCCGTCGAAGATCTCTATGGGCCGAAAAGCACCTGGCAGGACCTGCCCTTCGAGCAAACGGCCACGTTGGAAGCACTTGAAAGCGCCCACACGGCCAACGAAGGGGCAGCCCATCGCGTGGTCGGCCTGGTCGTGGAAACGCGCCCCGACGCCGCGAACGCCAAGACGCTCACCTTGCTGCGCCAACTTGGCTGCACGAAGCTGCAGATGGGAGTACAGACGCTCGATGAGCAGGTTGCGGCGCGCTGCAAGCGCCCCACACCGCTTGCCGTGGTGCGCGAATCGTTCGAGTTGGCTCGCGCTTTCGGGTTCAAAAGCCATGCTCACTTCATGGCAAACCTTCCAGGCGCAAACCCGCACGACGACAGGGACGACTACCGCTCCTTCGTGTGCGACCCTTGCATTGCGCCCGACGAAGTCAAGCTCTACCCCTGCGTGCTTCTTGCCTCGTCGCGCCTGGCAAAAGAATACGCCGAAGGACGCTGGTGCCCCTATAGCGAAGAGGATCTGGTCGCCCTACTCGCCGAAGACGTGCTCGCCACACCTGGGCACACGCGCATTTCGCGCATGATACGCGATTTCTCTTCGGGAGACATCGTTGCAGGAAACAAGAAGACCAACCTTCGCCAGATGGTCGAGCAGCGCGTCGCCGAAATGGTCGCTCGAGGCGCCGATCCCGTTCGGGAGATACGCATGCGCGAGGTTTCGGTCGACCGTGTCGAGCGCAGCGAGCTGCGCCTGTAAGAGCACGCCTACGCCACCTCGAACTCAACGGAGCATTTCTTGGAATGGGTGGCCGACCCAGACGACGACTCCCCGGTCGCGAACCGCATCGCAGGGTTCCTGCGCCTGTCCCTCCCCGACCGCTCTTACGTGGCGGCGCATGCCGACGATCTGCCGATAGGGCCGGGAGAGGCGATGATACGCGAAGTGCACGTGTACGGCGCCGTGGCGCGCCTGCACGCTGCCACTACGGGCGCCCAACACCAAGGCCTTGGCAGTGCGCTGATCGCACGTGCGTGCGAACTGGCCCGCAACGCCGGTTACGAGCGCATCAACGTGATCAGCGCCGTCGGCACACGCGCCTACTACCGCAACCTCGGTTTCGAAGACGCTGGCCTCTACCTTCAACGGCAGCTTACGTAAACGCAACGTGCAACAAGAGAATGCCCCGGCAGCCCCGCAAAGAGGAAGGGGTCCTACAACACCCCGTAGATGGCGGCCAGCAGGTCGTCGTAGGCATCGAATGCAGGGACATCGGGATTGTCCGACTTGATGGCATCGGTCGAACGGAAGAGGAACCCGGCTTTGCCCGCCTTGATCATGCGCAGGTCGTTGAAGCTGTCGCCGATGCCGATCGTGTCGAACCCCGCGTGCTGCAAGGCGCGCACCGTGGTGTACTTGCTGTCTTCGCAGCGCATCGTGTAGCCTTCGATCATGCCATCGTCGCCCACCACCAGCTCGTTGCAGAACAGCGACGGCCAACCGAGCCTTTTCATGAGCGGCTTGGCGAACTGGGTGAACGTGTCGGAGATGATGACCGCCTGCGTCTGCTCGCGCAGCGCGTCCAGGAAGTCCTTGGCACCGGGAAGGGGGTCGATCGTGGCGATTGTCTCCTGGATCTGCGGAAGCCCCAGGCCGGCGCTCTTGAGGATGTCCATCCTAAAGGCCATGAGCTTGTCGTAGTCGGGCTCGTCGCGCGTGGTGCGGCGAAGATCGGGAATGCCGACCGCGTCGGCGAATGCGATCCAGATTTCAGGAACGAGCACGCCCTCCAGGTCCAGGCAGACTATATTCATACCACTCCTTCTTCAAAAGCTGGGATGCACATCGCATCGCGAACGGGAACAGGATAGCACGAAACAAGCCGTTGTCGCGCTCCCTCCCGACAAAGAGCGCTGTGATAAGATAACGTTTGAGCATTTGCTCAAATGAGAAAGGCGCACCATGGCACGCGAGCAGCATTCCGCAGACAACGAACTACTAGACTCCGTCATCCCCGACGAAGAGATGCTCCACGACCTGGCGGACCTGTTCAAGGTCTTCGCCGACACCACGCGCATCAAGATTCTCTATTCGCTCATGGAACAGGAGCTGCCCGTATCCGCCATTGCAGAGGCCGTCGACGTGTCGCAAAGCGCCGTTTCGCACCAGCTGCGCAGCCTCAAGCAAGCCCATTTGGTCAAGTACCGCAAAGACGGAAAGCAGACCATCTACTCGCTTTCAGACGACCACGTCTATACGATGATCAGCCAAGGGCTCACGCACATCTGCGAGTAGCCCCTGCCTTACCTATCTAAGGACTAAGTCGCTCGTGTACTCCGGAAGAAGACGGCCCTCGAACGCCTCGTCCATTTCCAAGCGGTATCCGTCCCCTTCCTGGACGACCAGGCAATAGCTTATGTCGAAGCCTGCATGATCTTCGACGCGCTCGATCATCTCCTTGACGGCGTCGAGGTCGCCCACGCTGAACAAGGCCGTGCTCAGCGCGTCGAGCACCCCCGCGTCCTGCCCCACCAGCACCACGTTGCGATAATGGTTTTCGCTGTAGCCTGTATGGGGGTTGAGGATATGGTGCACACGCGTGCCGTCTTCGAGCAGATAGAAGCTCTCGTCGTCGCCCGACGTGGACACGGAGCCCTCGTCGAGCCTGAAAGCGAACAGCAGGTCAGTGCCGTCGGGTTCGTGCGTTGCCACGTTCCATGTGACGTCGTCTTCGAGCGTGCCGACATGGCCGCGGATGCTCGACGCGCCGGCGGTGACCAGATACGACTCGTCTTGCGAAAACGCAAGGCGGGAAAGTGCGAACCCCTTGCCGATGGCGCCCACGTTAAGCGCGTACTCGCTGCCTTCGCAGGGTGCAAGCTCGACCGTGGATTTCGCTTCGTCGAGCAGTATGCACGAACGCAGCTTGTCGTAGGGCACGACGGTATTGCGCGCCTCTTCGACGTCTTGCGCGTCGGGCGCATCCTGCACTTGCGCGGTACCCGCCAGCCTTCCCTCGTAGACGTCCACGAGCTTTCCCACCGTGGGGTTGAAGTAGCCTTCCGTTAGCTCTGCCATCAGGATCGACTCCTCGATTAAATCGAACAGCGCCCGGTCGACTTTCACGGGTCCTTCGCCGAAATGGTCGTTGATGTAGGCGACGTTGACAACCACCTCGCCGGCATCGTCGCGGTAGTATCGGTAGCCGTCCAAAAGCTTGTGCAACGAAAACACCTGCTCTTGCGCCTCTGCGGTCACCTGGTCGCGCACGTCGCTTCGCAACGTCGTCATGGTCACCTCGGTGTTGAGCGCCAACACCAGCTCTCCATCGTCCGACTCAAGCAGGCCAAGGTTGGTCTGGACCTTCGAAAAGTCAATGCGAGAAGAAGCGCTTTGCGCATCGGATGCCACGCACCCGAATAGGACGGTCACGCACAGACATGCCGAAAGCAGAAAGGATATGAAAGCGCTCTTGCCCACCAATAGCATTATAGCCAATCGGTACAGCAGCATGCCATCGAGCAAAGCGCCGTCTTCCCCACGCAAGGAAAAGGGCCGAGCAAAAAGCCCGGCCCTTCGTTTGGGAGGGATTGTCGAGAAGGAGTCTCGCCTATGCAGCAGCCGCAGCGCCACCCTCGAGCATGTCGGCAGCGCCTTCAACGCTTAGCCAACCGAAGCCAGGGTTGTCGCCTTCGGGAGCCTTGCCCATACCGCCGTTGAGGTTCCAGGCGTCATAGCCCAGCAGACGGAAGGAGGCCAATACCTGAGAAGCGGTTTGGCCGGTGTAGCAGTAGATGATGACCGGCTTGTCGTCCATGATCATGCCGAAACTCTGCTGCATGCCCTTGCCGAACGGGATGTTGACCGCACCGGGGATATGACCCTCGTTGTAGTCCTTCTCCTGGCGCACGGAAAGAATGTAGTACTGGTCGGCCGTGCCGCCCTCGATGGCAGCCTTCAGCTCTTCGGGATCGAAGTTGAACGGCTTGTCGTCGCTGGCGAAGTAGTTCTCGATGGCTTCCTTGACATCGGCGTCGACTGCGTAGGTGCCCTCGAAGGGAGCAACCTCTTCGGTGTCGATGTAGTTTTCATAGCCTTCGGCCTGGGAGATGCCGCGGTTCCAGCCGCTCTGTATGTTGTGGGCCTTCTTGCCGGCAACGCTCAGCAGAACGGTGGCCTGGGAAGAAGTCTGGCCCGTGTAGCAGTTGATCCAGATGTCCTTGTCGTCCGGAATGGACTCGATGTTGGCGCCCAGCTGGGCGTAGGGGATGTTCACGGCGCCCTTCAGGTGACCCTGGGCATAGTCTTCGGCAGAGCGGATGTCGAGCAGGTAGATGTCCTCGCCTGCGTCCATCTTCTCGAAGATCTTGTCGGCAGGAAGCTGGTTGTTGCCTTCCTCGGGGAAGTTCTCCCAGTATTCCAGCACTTTGTTGATCACGGTAATGCCGCCGACAATATGGCTTTCCGTGTCGGAGCTGGAAGCAGCCGAGCTGGAAGCAGAAGCGCTTGCTGAGGCGCTTGCGGAAGCAGAGGCGCTCGTGTCGGCAGAAGCCGAAGCGGAAGCGCTCGTGTCAGCAGATGCGGAAGCGCTCGTGTCAGCAGCGCTGGAAGCAGCGGAGCTGGCGGATTCGCCGCCGCCCGCGCAGCCCGCAAGCAGGCCGAGGGCGAAGACAAATGAGATAATCAGTGCAATCCTTTTCTTCATTGGTTCTTTCTCCATTCTTTTCAAACCGTCTTTCTTACTTTCATTCGATAAAGCTTCGAATTGCGAGGATGGCGATCCTTCCCTCCTTAGGCATCCTCTCTCTTCGTGCCATTATCTTAACTGTTAGTCTGCCCAAACTCAAAGGCAGCGCACTATTATAGCCTTATTTTTGAACTAGAACAGTATCATCATCACACCAGCCGACACCACGACGAAACGCAGCATGAAGCCGCCGATGACCACGCCGGTCTGCCCGATAGCCTCGCCCGTGTCGGAAGGATGAGCAGAGCGCGCCTTAACCACGTCGATCGCAAGCGGCAGCACCAAACCAATGCCCACTACGCCAATCCAGAACGCCGGCGCCAAAGAGCCCGTTGTCAGCATGGCTACCGATTCGGCCCCTGCAGCCCCCCTACCGGATGCAATGGCGAGCATGGCCACGATCAGCACGATCTCGAGCACAGCAAGGACGATATGAATGGGCCGCAGCAAGGCCATCTTCTCGAACTCAACGTAGTCGAAGGCAAGCCCCACAAGCGACACGATGGCCATGCCCGACGTGAGCGCAGAGACAATGAACAGCACCGGCAGCACCGAGTTGTGCCACAGAGGCACGCCCACAGAGTCGCCCAGCAAAAA
>JAFUCW010000269.1 GCA_017459485.1 Eggerthellaceae bacterium
CCACTTCAAGAAGAATGTCATTGTTTTTGTCGTAGTAGTTGGGCACGTTCGGGTCTTCGTGCATCACGCGCCCTATGCCATGACCCACGTAATCGCGCACGACGCCGTACGAATGCGACTCGGCAATCGACTGCACCGCCCTGCCGATATCGTAGAGGTGGTTGCCCTGACGCATGGCATCCAAACCCGCCCACATGCACTCTTCAGTCACGTCGAGGAGAGCCCGCGTTTCGACGCTGATAGAACCAACAGGGAATGTCCATGCATTGTCACCTACCCAGCCGTCGACGGTAGCTCCCGTATCGATGGAGATAATGTCTCCCTCCTGCAAAATGACGTCGGCGCTAGGAATGCCATGGACAATCGCATCGTTGACCGAAGCACAAATGCTGCCCGGAAAGCCGTAGAGGCCCTTGAAGGCAGGAGTGCCGCCTTCAAGACGGATAAGCATCTCGCACATGTGATCGAGCTCAAGAGTCGAAATACCGGGCTCGACGCGGGATCCTACTTCCCGAAGCACTTTCGCGGAAATGCGCCCCGCTTCCTTCATTGCCTCAATCTCTGCAGGGCTTTTCTTGATAATGTTAAGATTCATCTTAGATAGCTTCATGTCGCACCTATCGTCGTATTTGTTCGCACCAAAGTGTACCACTATACAAGTTCGGTAAAGCTAACTACAACCCATCACCTACATCCAAGCGACAAACCCGCCATTGGCAGCCCCTGTTCCAGGCAGCGCAAGCAACAGCCGAAGACCAAGCGCCGCGCAGCGTGACTGTCGCCTCATGCGAGACAAAAGGAAAACCCCTTTCGGGGTTTTCTTTTTGTACGATTGGCTGGGCCAGCAGGATTCGAACCTACATAGCTGGCACCAAAAACCAGAGTCCTGCCATTGGACGATGGCCCAGCATGAAAGAGAGCGCCTACTACGCGTCGGGCATCTCAGTATAAGCGCGATTGACGGAGCCGTCCACGGGAATGCCCTTACCCATGGTCGAAACTACCGTCACGCTCTTGACGTAGCGACCTTTGGCTGCGGCGGGTTTCTGGCGAAGAAGCTCGTCGAATACGGTGCCATAGTTCTCTGCAAGCTGCTCGGGAGTAAAGCTCGTCTTGCCAAGGACCACATGGCAAATGCCATAACGGTCGGCGCGATACTCAACCTTGCCGCCCTTGAGGTCGGCAATGGCCTTTGCAACGTCGGGAGTAACCGTGCCCAGCTTAGGGTTGGGCATAAGGCCACGCGTGCCAAGGATCTTGCCCAATTTGCCCACTTTGGGCATCTGGTCGGGGGTGGCAACCGTCGCATCGAAGTCGAGCATGCCGTTTTGGATGTCCTGAATCAAATCGTCGGATCCGACAATGTCGGCACCGGCGGCCTCGGCAGCCTTTGCGGCTTCACCTTCGGCAAACACGGCAACGCGAACCGTCTTGCCGCTTCCGTTCGGCAGGCTCACCATGCCACGCAGCTGCTGGTCGGCCTGACGAGTGTCGATCCCAAGACGGAAATGGCCTTCGACCGTCTCGTCGAAATTGGCAGAAGCCATTTCCTTCATGAGCGTAAACGCTTCAATGGGAGCATAGAGCTTGCCCTCTTCAAGCTTCTCGAGAGCAACCTTTTGCTTCTTGGTAAGTTTAGCCATCTCTACATCATCCTTTCGTGGTGCAAACGGGCAACGCGCCCTCCCACTTGTCATGCCCTGCGCCCCATGCGACAGGACGAGATACCTTATTCGGAGGCTTCGCCTTCCGCAGCTTCACCAGCGCTTTCAGCAGCAGGAGCAGGCGCCATCGTTGCCTCGGCCTCTTCAAGCGACTTGCCAGCAAGCAAGGCAGCAAGCTTCTTGGTCACCTTGTAGTCGCCCTTGGACTCGCGTCCTTCGATGGTCACGCCCATAGAACGAGCCGTGCCGGCAACAATCTCCATCGCGGCTTCAATCGTGTTGGCGTTAAGGTCGGGCATCTTAACTTCGGCAATTTCGCGAAGCTGATCTTCAGTGAGCTTGCCAACTTTCTTCAGGTGCGGAATGCCCGATCCGCTATTGAGCTTCAGCTTTTCCTTGATAAGCACTGCCGCAGGAGGCGTCTTGAGGACAAAGGAGAAGGACTTGTCTTCGTAGACAGTAATTTCCACGGGAATAATCGTGTTGCCCTTGTCCTTCGTTTCGGCATTAAACGCCTGGCAGAACTGCATGATATTGACGCCCTGGGCGCCAAGCGCAGGGCCTACAGGAGGTGCAGGATTAGCCTGACCTGCAGGTATTTGTAGCTTTATAAATCCAGTTGCCTTCTTTTCAGCCATGAGAATTGCTCCCTCGGTCACTGTATCGTATCTCTATCAACAAGCCATCCGACTGCGAGAAGCCCCGGTCCACGCGGGCACAGTCGCACGGCACTGTTTCCAAAATCATAGCCCCCGCAACGAAAGCGGAAGCATGCGCGCTAAATGCGCGCCACTTGGTCGAAGGAGAGCTCGACGGGCGTTTCGCGCCCAAAAATCGAAACGAGAACCTTCACCTTGTTCGCTTCGGGCGAGACCTCTGAAACCACGCCGTCGAAGTCGGCAAGAGGTCCGGAGACAACCTTTACCGACTGCCCTACTTCAAGGTTGGTGGCAGTCTTGCGAGGGGTTTCGCGACCCGAGCGCTTCATAATCTTGTTGAACTCATCCCTCGTGAGCGGCTCTGGATTGCCCTGAGCACCCACAAACCCTGTAACGCCGGGCGTGTTGCGCACAGCAGCCCAGCTGCGGTCGTCCAGTTCCATGCGCACAAGCACATACCCTGGGAAGACCTTCTTTTCGGATTCGACCCTACGTCCCCCGTCCTTGATTTCGGTGACCGTCTCGGTCGGAATCTCGATCCCAAAGACGTTGTTCTCTAGACCCATCGTTTCGATGCGGCTTTCGAGGTTCTTCTTAACCTTGTTTTCGTATCCCGAATACGTATGGAGAACGTACCATTTTCTCGCCATGTCGCTTATGCCCCCGTACCGTTAAACGAATCGATAAGAACAAGCAACTGCGGGAAGATGTTGTCGAGGACGAAGACGAAAACACCGAAAAAGAGCAATGCTCCGACAACGACGCCACTCCAACGAATTACGTCGGTGCGCGTCGGCCACGTCACACGCCTTAACTCGCTGCGAACGCCCTGAAAGAAAGTAGCGATGCGACCTGGCTGCTTCTTGACGGGCTTTTTCTCCGTCTTGCTCAACGCGGCACCACCTTTGGCAGGCTCTGCGGCAGATTTCTTTGCCGTATCCGCAGCAGAAGCGTCCTGAAGGCCCTCGGAGATGCTTTCAGGCACGTTTTCGGCTATGTCACGTTTTTCGGCACGACGTGCCGAGGCTTTTGCGCGTTGCGTTTTCGACTTCTTCGCCATTTCAAACCTTTTCGATCCTACAACAACTATCG
>JAFUCW010000270.1 GCA_017459485.1 Eggerthellaceae bacterium
CGCCCCTAGATCGGAAGAGCGCGGTTGCCAAGTGCCTGGCGCATTACTACGACCTTGAAAGCGGATCGATTTCGCTGGGCGGGCAGGATATTTGCGACATGAGCCTGGAAGCGCTCAATGGCCAGCTGTCCTATGTTTCCCAGGAACAGTTCCTGTTCAACACGTCCATTTTGGAAAACATACGCATAGGCAAGCCGGAAGCGAGCGACGAAGAGGTGGTTGCTGCTGCACGCGCCGCCCAATGCGACGAATTCGTGCGCGCACTGCCCGACGGCTACCATACGCAGGCAGGAGCGGCGGGCGGCATGCTCTCCGGCGGGCAACGCCAGCGCATTGCGTTTGCGCGCGCCTTGCTCAAAGATGCGCCGGTGCTTGTCCTTGACGAGGCGACGGCCTACGTCGATCCTGAAAATGCCGAAAAGATGAATGCCGCAGTCGCCGAGCTTTCGCGCGACAAGACGCTCGTCGTTATTGCTCATCGTCTGAGCTCCGTGGCGCATGCCGACAAGATTGTCGTGCTCGACAACGGGCGCATTGTCGACCAAGGCACGCACGAAGAGCTCCTTGGTCGTTGCGGCTCCTACCGCACGCTCTGGGACGCCTCCGAGCAAGTCGACAGCTGGTCCCTTAAAGCGACTGAGTCAGCGGAAGGGTCGGAGCGGACGCAGGCAGCACGGGCGGACGGTGCCCCATGCTAGGACTGGTACGGCAGATCATGAAATTCTGCGGTCCCTACGCCAGGCGCATCCGCGTTGCGTGGGTGTTCTCGTTTCTGCGGGCGCTCTGCGCCAACGTGCCGTTGGTGGTGGCAGTGGTGCTCATCAACATGCTGATGGAGGGATCGCTTGCACCAGCAGGCTGCGTGGTTGCGGCCGTGGTGATGGTGGCGCTCATGGTGCTCCAGTCCCTGTTTCAGCATGCCGCCGACCGCTTGCAGTCCACGGCGGGCTTCGAGCTTTTCGCCGACAAGCGCCTGGAGCTTGCGAACCATCTTCGCCGTCTGCCCATGGGATACTTCAGCGCTGGGAACATGGGCAAGATATCTTCGGTGCTTTCGGCCGACATGGTGTTCATCGAAGAGCATTCCATGATGGTGCTTGCCGACATCGCGTCGAATATCTTCGCGCAGCTTGTCATAACGGTGTTCATGTTCGCGCTCAACGTGTGGGTGGGACTTGCAGTGCTTGCGGCAGAAGTCGTGGCAGTGGCTCTTGCGCAGCCCATGAACCGCGAAGCGTTTGGAAACTCGGGAGCGCGCCAGCAGGCGGTCGAAGATCTGACGAGCGCTTTGCTTGAGTACATCGAAGGACTGCGCATGATCAAAAGCTTCAACCGCGCCGGAGAGGGCGCTGCGGACCTGCGTGCTGGGTTTCGCAGGATGACGGAAGCGAACCTTGGATTCGAAGAAGAGCATGCTCCCTGGTTGCGGCGTTTGCTTATCGTCTATGCGCTGGGAACGACGGCTGTAGTGGCGCTTTCCGTCTGGCTGCTGGAATCGGGGGGCATAGCCGCAGGCACGTTCGTGGGAGTCATGCTGTTCGCCTTCAACCTGTTCGCTCCGCTGAAGGCGCTCTACCAGCTGGACAGCCAGATTACCATCATGCAAGCCGCGCTCGAGCGCCTGCAGTCCCTGTTCGACGAGCCGGAAATAGCGGACGTGGCAGAAGGGGACCGCGCGGGGGCGGGTGCGGGGGAGCCAAGTTTGCTCTCCGACGGTGCGAAGCCGCGTTCTGGCGAGCCTCCTGCCGAAGTCGAATTCCGCAACGTCACCTTCGCGTACCTGGAAAAGGATGTGTTGCAAGACGTGAGCTTCACGGCACAGCGCGGACAGACGGTTGCCCTGGTGGGGCAAAGCGGATCGGGGAAGTCGACCATTGCCAACCTGCTGGCTCGCTTCTGGGACGTGAAAGAAGGTGCCGTCCTTCTGCGCGGCGTGGACATACGCACGATGCCCCTAGCACAGCTCATGGACAACCTGAGCATGGTGTTTCAGCACGTGTACTTGTTTGAAGACACGGTGTACCGCAACATTGCGATGGGGCGTCCTGACGCAACCGAAGAGGAAGTGTGCGAAGCAGCGCGCAGGGCACGGTGTTACGACTTCATCGCCGCCATGCCCTACGGCTTCAATACGCGCATCGGAGAAGGGGGAGCGACGCTTTCGGGCGGCGAAGCGCAGCGCATCTCGATCGCACGCGCGATTCTGAAGGACGCGCCCGTCATCATCCTGGACGAAGCCACGGCAAGCATCGACGCGGACAACGAAAGCGCCATCCAGGCCGCCATGTCCGAACTGTGCCGCAGCAAGACCACGTTGGTGATTGCGCATCGCCTCAACACCATCGCCCATGCCGACAAGATTGTCGTGCTTGAGGATGGGCGTGTTGCAGAGCAGGGGTCGAGCGAAGAGCTGCTGGAAGCGGGTGGCGTGTTCGCTGCAATGGTGGCAAGCGCCCAGGCGTCGCACGAATGGAGCAGTGCTAAGCGTTCGCCAAGCGAAGGCGCGCTGCGCGTCGGCGAAGGGGGAGGTCCATGAGCGAATCGAGCATCAAGATGATTGGCCTTGCATGCATGATGCTGTCTATCTTTGCCATCCTGTTTGGAGCCCATGCTGCCGAAGCGGGGGCGCCTGCCTATTTGGGCTCTGTGCTGGTTGCAGTGGGGCTGATTGTTCTGCTGGTGGGGACTATCCTTTATGTGGTGGTGAAAAAGGATTGAGATTGCGGCTCTTCTCTTAGGTGTGCGCCTGGGCGCTTTTTGCTGTTTGGTACAATGGGCGCCTTGTGGATATGATGCTCGACATTCTGCTTGACGCTTTTTTGGACACGGCAAGGCTCGTGCCCTTCCTTTTCGTGACCTATTTGGCGATGGAAGCGCTCGAGCGGGCCGCAGGAGACAAGACGGCTGCGGCAATCGAGCGTGCAGGCCATGCAGGCCCCTTTGTTGGAGCGCTGCTTGGCGCGTTTCCCCAATGCGGGTTTTCCGCGGCTGCGGCTACGCTTTATGCGGGTCGCGTTGTCACGGTCGGAACGTTGATTGCGGTGTTTCTTGCCACGTCCGACGAGATGATTCCCATCATGATCGCCGAACGGGTGGATCCCGTGCTTATTGCGAAGATCGTTGGCGTCAAGGTGGTTGTGGGCATGGTCATGGGCTTTGCTATAGACGCCGTGGTGCGCATTGTGCGCCGCAGCGCTTCGGAGCCTTTGCAGATCCACGAGCTGTGCGAAGCGGAGCATTGCCACTGCGAAGAGGGTGAAGGCGTGCTGATAAGCGCGCTGCGCCACACGCTGCAGGTGACCCTTTTCATCTTCCTGGTCAGTCTTGCTTTGACTGCCTTTGTGGAAACGGTGGGCGAAGAGGCGCTCTCCACCTTCCTGGTTTCGAATCCCGAGTTGTCGGTGGTTGCAAGCGCTGTTGTGGGTCTTATCCCCAACTGCGCAGCGAGCGTTGTGATCACCGAATTGTACCTGGATGGCTCGCTTGGCTTCGGCGCGTGCATGGCGGGCCTGCTCGTGTCGGCGGGCATCGGACTGCTCGTGCTGTTTCGCACGAATCGCCGTCCGCGTGAAAATGCGGCTATAGTGGTGCTTCTGCTGGCAATAGGCGTTGCGTGGGGGCTGCTGTTCACCGCTTTGGGAGTAACCCTGTAGGGGGTTGCCGTTTCGTGAGGGCACGCAAGTGGTTCGGGAGCAGCTGCAGAGGAGCAGAGGCTCTGCGGCAACAAGGTAAGGAGAGCACATGATCGTACGAGGCGTTCTGTTCGACAACGACGGAACGTTGGTCGACACTCATGACCTTATCCTTTCGAGCATGCGCTATGCAACGGAAACGGTGCTCGGCGTGGAGTTTTCCGAGCGCGACCTCATGCGTGGGGTAGGCACGCCGCTTGCAACGCAAATGCGCGACTTCACCGACGACCCCAGACTTCAAGACGAGCTTGTGAACACGTATCGTGCGCATAACCATGCACACCACGACAAGGCGGTCGCCCTGTTTCCCGATGTGGCCGAAGGGCTCGCGCTTCTTCGCAAGGAAGGGGTTGCCTTGGGCGTTGTTACGGCCAAGCGGCACGAGCTTGCGTGGAGAGGGCTGGAAATAGCAGGCGCTGCACCGTATGTGAAGTGCCTGGTAGGGGCAGATGACTGCGAACCCAACAAGCCCGATCCTGCGCCAGTGGTCATGGGCGCTCGCCTATTGGGCCTTGAGCCGCCAGAATGCCTCTACGTGGGTGACAGCCCCTTCGATATCCGTGCGGGCAATGCGGCCGGGTGCCCCACAGTCGCCGTGCTCTGGGGCATGTTCGGCGAAGACGAGTTGCGCACAGAAAACCCGACCTATGTGATACGCACGTTTTCGGAGCTTGTCTCCCTGGTGAAGACTTCTCGAAAAGCGGCGTTTCCCGGCAGGTGATAGGACAGGGCGTCCGCCGTGCGCGAGGCAGACGAGCGGCGTGCAGTCGCAATGGTGGCGTCGGTTTTCGCAAGTGCTTTGAGCTCTGCTGCAAACCGCTTTCTGCGAGCGGGATGGACCGCTGCGCGCACAGAACGAAACAGCAGCATCGGCGCACGTGCCCACCTGTGGCGGGCCGCAAACGGGAAGAACGCATCCCACCAGTCGTCGTCGGGGAAGAGGCGACTAAGGACATACGCGGTAGGAGAAACGCCCTTTTGCGTAGTGCGCTCAACGCGCAGCTCTGCCTGGTGGTCTACCGTGCCGTATATTCCGTACGACGTGAGCGCACCAAGGACTTTGGCGTCGTCGCGGTCAAGCTTCAAGACGTCAAATTCGGCGTCGAACACGAGCGAAGCTAGGTTAGCAAGAGATGCTTCGAACGGCTTGAGTCCAAGAGCTTCCAGCTCGCTGTCTACGTAGTCCCAGTCCATTTCCGCGTATTCGTGGTCGAAGAATACTATCAGGTCGCACAGGATGCGCACTCCGGTCCCACCGGACTGGAAATGCTTGTATGCGTGTGCAATCAGGTATACGTAGAAATCCTCTGGCGGAAGCTGGAGGGCGTAGGGGGAGTCGCTTTTGCGCACCAGTTTGCTCTCGATGGTGTCGTAATGCGATGCAAGCACCTGCGACGAATAGGGCGAAAACAGGCGCAGATGCATTTCGAAGTTGAAAATGGGCTTTTTGATGTACGTGTCGACGATTGTGGATTCGTGGTCGGAGGCATTTTTCACGTAGCCGCGCCTTTTGAAGAAACGAGCGACGTCTGCTCTGCGCGTTGTGTCGAACAGCAGGTCGTTGTCGCTGAACTCTCGCATTCCCAGGTGCGGATACCATTGCGCCAATACGGCGCCTTTGAGCAGGGCATACCAAATGCCGTTCTGCTCGAACCATGAAAGGATCTGGTCTCGTTCGGTTTCGAAAAGCATCTGTCTGCGAGCAGCTTTGTCGCGCTCGTTGCGCCAGAAGGCTGCCAGGTTGGCCGGAAGGGAAGGCTCGTCTATGGCAGACTCCATGCCATACCAGGAAAGCGCGGAAAGATTCTGGCTTGCCGCAAGAGCGTGCACTCCTGCAAGATTCATCTTGCAAATGCGGGAAGGGAGCGCAGGCTCGCTCCTGAGCGCACGACCGCACAAATAGAGGAGGTCGCCGACCTCCTGAGGTACCGCCGCTTCTGTTTCAGGGTCGGTACCCATATGTCCAATAGGGAAGGTGGGTGGCACAGGGGCCTACGGGCATACATCCGGTTTGTCGGGCCCTGGGATGGTGTAGTTTGTCGTTTCGGTCTGAACGAGCCAGTTGTCCCCGATCTGGAAGCATTGGGGCGTTGACGTTGAATTGACTCCCGAGGCCGTGATGACGTCTTCGTCAAAGCTGACAACTTCTATATGGGCTGTCTTGTAGGTCTTCATAGCGCTCTCTCGTTTCAATAACGTGGTATGCGAATGGGCATACTATACTCCGAGCATTCTTTGTTTGCAACTGTTCAGACGGGTACGCGATTTCGTCGCTGAGCCCGTCGCTGAAACCATGAAAATCCCAGTTCATACAATTAGTATCGATATCTTTGCCTGCACCCTCGAAGACCTTTTCGCCAGCTGCAGGGCATCGGCAGAAGAGCGGGCGCTTGCTTTTAAGAACAACGTGACTCAGTTTCGTGCAGCACGGAGCGCGCGCAAGGCGGCGGGAAACGGCAAGCAGACCTATACCTATTCTTCTAGGGCGCCGATGCTGCGCAGGGTGTCGAGCACGTTGGCAACGTCGTATGCGAGCGTTTCGCGTGGGGCGTCGAACTCTTGCGCGAGCACATCGACGATATGCTCTTCGGTGGTTTCGGTCGCCAGGCAGTCGAGTATGACCGATGCTGCTTCGTTTGCGCGCAGCAGCCCCGAGAAGTTTTCGATCTCGCTTCCGGTGGCAACAGCGAGCTTTTCGCCATCTTTGGCGTCGTAGACGACGTATTCTTCCTTAAGTTTCACGGTCCCTCCCTTGTAGAAAGCAATTGTCGGATTGGCCCTGGGGCCGAACATCGTCCAACGCAGCGCGGGCAGCGTGGGCCGCCTGGATGCTGTCTGTGACTCGCAGGTGGAAAAGGGGCACTTCTTCTGCGATCTTCAATACAAGCTCGATAGTGCTGCGAGCGGCGTTCGCCGACACGGGGCGGTAGGCATGGCGCATCAGCTCCGGCGTGGCGGAGTGCGTATCTGCGCGTTGTGCGAAGTCCTGCTCTCCTTGTTTGAGAAGGCCGATGGCTGCCAGTCGGGCGCAGGCGTTCGTGGAGAGTCGTTCCTTGCCGTCCCAGGGCGTTCCGTAGACGAAGACGCCGTCTTCGCCGACGCGCACGATGGGCTTGTCGTCGTTGATCACGTAAGGGTTTTCGTTGGCGAATGCCGTGCGCCACCAGCGCGCATGTGTGGACTTCCCCGTGCCGGAAGGCGCCATGAACAGCCAGGAGCGGTTGCCAATTGCCACGGCGGAGCCATGGACAAGCATTCGTCCGAAACGCGGCAGTTCTTCTGCAATGGCGCGATAGACGGCCAGGGTTTCGTAATAAGGGTCGTCGAATGCCCCCTGCACGTCTTGTGTGCGCTCGTGGTCAATGTCGCGCTGACGCACGGAAACAGAGATGTCGAAAGGGCAGTCCTTGTCGCAAAGGTACGATTGGCACAGTTCGTATGTGGCAGCGTGGAGCGTTGCTACCTGGACGACCAAATTCGCAAGGCGTATTGAAAATGTGTGCCCCATGCCCTCAGAGCCCCCTTCTTCCGAAAAGACAGCTCGCGCCAAAGGTGTTGGCTTCGATGCTGAAAAGAAGGGCGGGCAAACCGAGCTTGTTCAATAGGCTGTCTGTCATTTCAGTCTAAAGCGCGACTCCTGCTGCGTGGTGCGAGCGGGCATTAAGGCTAGAACAAAAATGCCTGCTGTGTGGAAAGCACATTACATGTAAACACAGAGAAGCGCATGCGGCAAGCGTCGCTTACGGCAAAGGCAGTTCGCTGGTGCTAGCGCGCGTGCATTCGCATAACGAGGATGGAAGCTCCCTATGGTGGTAAGCGCCCAAAGCGTTCTGTGAACATGAGCCACTTCGTCCACCGGGTGACAAGAGCACAGATTTGGGGCGCGTACGGCGTATAATGGGCACAACGAAGTCGATCATTCCCGCTTGTGCGGGCAGACAAGGAGTGCATCATGCAAGCAAATATCGCCAAATTGATCAATGAACAGATCAACGCCGAGTTCTACAGCGCCTATCTCTACTTGGCGTTCGCCGACTACTACGAGGAAGTGGGCCTTTCGGGCTATGCCAACTACTTCGAGATCCAAGCTGCCGAAGAGCGCGACCATGCGCTTATCTTCCGCAAGTACCTGCACGAAAACGGCGAAAACGTCACTCTGAAGAAGATCGACCAGCCCAAGATTAGCTTCAAGAAGCACATCGAACCGCTTGAGGCGGCGCTTGAGCACGAGAAGCTGGTCACTTCGCTGATTAACAAGATCTATGACGCGGCAAACAAGGCGAGCGATTTTCGCACCATGAACTTCCTCAATTGGTTCATTGACGAGCAGATGGAAGAGGAGGACAACGCCGACACCATGGTCACGCGCATGAAGCTCTTCGGCGAAGATGCAAAGGCGCTCTACGACCTTGACACCGAATGCGCTGCCCGCACCTATTCCACACCCAGCCCGCTTGTCGGGGCGTAGGCCGAACTTTTTCGAGACGTGAATGACAGTGCGCCGCGCGCAGGAAGCGTGCGGCGCATTTCGCACGTAAGATGAAAAGAACCAGGTGCTTTTTGTCGGCGCATCATCCGGTTCGTTGGGGGCACGATGCAAGAAACGCTCAATATAGGATGCCATCTTTCTGCGTCGAAAGGGTACCTGCACATGGGCAAGGAAGCGTACTCCATCGGCGCGAATACGTTCGCGTTCTTCACGCGCAATCCCCGCGGCGGACGCGCCAAAGACGTCGATCCGGAAGACGTCGCCGCGTTTCGCGCGTTTGCCGTTGAGCATTCGTTCGCGACGCTGGTGGCCCACGCTCCCTATACGCTTAATGCTGCCGCGAAGGATAGTCGTGTGGCGGAATTCGCTCGCGAGACATTCGCTGACGACCTGAAGCGGATGGAAGCCACGCCAGGGCAACTGTATAACTTCCATCCCGGCGCGCACGTGGGCCAAGGCCCCGATGTGGGAGTGGAAAAAATCGCCGCAGTGCTCAACGAGGTCCTCGAACCTGGCCAGACCACCATGGTATTGCTCGAGACTATGGCGGGAAAGGGCACCGAAGTGGGCCGCACGTTCGAAGAGCTTGCGGCAATCATCGACCGCGTGAAGCTGGACGGTCGGCTGGGCGTGTGCCTGGATACGTGCCATATCTGGGACGGCGGCTACGACATAGTGGATGACCTGGACGGCGTCCTTGACGAATTTGACCGCGTCATTGGAATCGAGCGCCTGCGTGCAGTCCACCTCAACGACAGCAAGAACCCCCTGGGTGCGCACAAAGACCGCCACGAGAAGATCGGGCAAGGGCATATCGGGTTCGAAGCGCTTTCTGCGCTCACGCGCCATCCTGCGCTGCGAAGGCTTCCCTTGATCCTGGAGACTCCCACCGAGCTTGACGGCTATGCAGACGAGATTGCGCGGTTGCGAGAAGCATGGAGGTAGGAAAAGGGGCGTATTTCGCGCGGGGTCTTTGGGGACTTTGGGCCACGTGCGTTCAGGATGCGCTAAGATGACCGTATGCAACTGCATCTGTGCGGCCGGCCATATTGGCAGAGCAAGGCAGGAACCGCACGCCCTGTTTTTCGCGGCATGGTAGGCAAGGAGGCCCTTATTGCATATCCAAGACCCTACGCTCGATTCGTCCGGTTTCGTCCTGCTGGCAGACTACGTTCCCAGCATAGTGCAAGAAATCCGCTATCATTCCACCTTCAACTTCGTGGGGGAGCGCATCGACGGCTACGAGGAGCCCATCGCGCTTCTTACACTGGAGGCGGCACGGGCGTTAAAGACGGTGAGCAACGAGATGATCGTGCGAGGCTACCGGCTGAAGGTGTTCGACGCGTACCGTCCTGCGGTCGCAGTGAAGCGCTTCATTTTCTGGGCGATCGAAGACGACGATGTGCGCATGAGGCGCTACTTCTACCCGAACACCGACAAGGCCGATTTGTTCGAGCGGGGCTACATTGCCAAGCAGTCGAGCCACAGCAGGGGAAGTGCCATCGACTTGACGTTGCTCGACATGGAAACAGGCAAGGAATTGGACATGGGAGGCCCCTTCGACCTGTTCGACGAGGTGTCGCATCCTTCGTTTCGCGGCATTACCGACGAGCAGTACGCGAACAGAATGGTGCTCCAGGAATCCATGGTGCGCAACGGATTTAAGCCCTTGGATTGCGAATGGTGGCACTTTACCCTTGTAGACGAGCCCTACCCGAACACGTATTTCGACTTTCCCGTGGCTATGTCGTCCTTGCGTCGGCAATAGGGCGCGCCCCGATTCGCTTCAATCGTGTACAATTTAAAACGAGGGGACGGACAAATCGCATGAAAGGACTGCCATGAAGATTCTTGGCATGGGCGTTCCGGAGCTAGTTATCATACTGGCTGTTGCTCTGCTTATTTTTGGCCCGAAAAACCTACCGAAGTTAGGCAGCGCCCTAGGTAAGACAGTGAAAAATTTGCGTGAGGGTATGGGAAGCACGGCGGCTGCCGACGAAGATGACATCGAAGAGGCCGTCGACGAATCCAAGCCTAAAAGCGACGACAAGACCCTAGCGCTTGAAGAAGGCAAAGAGGCATAAATGGGCTCTTTGCTGCCTAGCCCCGCGGTCGCTATCGTGGGGCGCCATAATTCGGGCAAGACCACGCTCATAGTGTCGTTGATCGGCGAGCTATGCGCTCGCGGCCTTGATGTGGGCAGCATCAAGCACCACAGCCACGCAGGGTTTGACATCGACGTGCCCGGAAAGGATTCCTTCCGGCATCGGGAGGCGGGTGCATCGGAGACCATCATTGCCGCGCCCGACCAGATGGCGCAAATCTCGACGCTTGCGCACGAGCTCGAATGCGCCGATCTGGTTGCCCGAATGCCGGGGCACGACATCGTGCTAGTGGAGGGATATCGCAAAAGCGGCATTCCTACCATCGAAGTAATGCGTTCGGGCAATGCGGCCGACGTTCAGGTCGCCCAGGCGTTTTTGGATTGCGCGAAAGCGGGGGAGCCGCTGAGCAGCGACTTCGTACAGCGCGCACGGTGGGAGGCGTCCTACAATCCTTCGGTCGACGTGGTGGCGAAGATGCCGCACTCCTCCACGGTTGCGGTGGTCTCCGACATTCCTGCGGCGCGCGAGGCGGCCAAGCTCTACGAAGTGCCGGTCTTTACGCTCGGCGACGTTTCGGGGATATGCGATTTCCTGGACCAGCATTTCGTGCGGTCGCGCGTGACGGTGGCAATCCAGGCAGGTGGCGAGTCGAAGCGTATGGGCAGGAGCAAGGCGACAGTGCCGTTCGCAGGCCGTCCGCTCATCGCCCGAATGGTGGAGCGCGTGGCCCCTGCTGCCGACGAGATACTCATCACAACCAACGAGCCCGAAAACCTCCAGTTCCTTTTCGACGACTTTCCTGGGCTTCCGATTCGCCTTGTGCGGGATGCCCTTGACGAGCGTGGTGCGCTGCCGGGGCTGCTGACGGCTTTTCAGGCCGCAACCACTCCCTTCGTTGCCATCGTCGCATGCGACATGGTGTTTGCCTCACCGAACCTGATTGCGGCCGAATGCGCAGAGCTTGCGTTGTCGCAGGCAGACTGCGTCGTGCCCGTGAATAAGCACGGATTCGAGCCCTTTCATTCCGTGTACGTGCGCGAAACGTGCCTACCTGCCGTGCGCGCGCATGTGGATGCGGGGGAAAAGAGGGCGCAGTCGATGCTGCCAGATCTAAAGGTGCGCCATTTCAGCCGAAGCGAAGTCCTTGCCGCTGAACCTATGGGCGGCTGCTTTATCAATGTGAACACGCCTGAAGAGCTCGAGGCTATCGAGCGCCAGTTCCTAGAGCTGTAGGCAGCGCATTAGGCATGGTGCTGCGCTGCCGTGCCTGCGGCATGGCTTGTCTGGTATACTAGCGAAGTTACTTTAGTGCGTTAGAGCATTGCAGCATTGTGCGGTGTGCTGGCGCGTTATTCGTTCGAAAGGGAAGGGAACCATGAAGAAGAAAATCGTGTCGATTGTCGTATTCGCATTGGCTGCGGCGTTCGCGTCGTTTGCCCTGTTCGGATGTGGGGGAGGCTCGGCTGCGTCGTCTGGCGCAAGCGCGGATGCCTCTGCTTCTGCTGCGAGCGCATCTGCAAGTGGTGGGTCCATCGACAAGCTCGTGGTTGGCTTCGACGCCGAATACCCGCCCTATGGATATGTAGGCGACGACGGCGAGTACACGGGCGTCGACTTGGACTTGGCCGCGGAGGTGTGCAAGCGCAATGGCTGGGAGTTCGAAGCCGAGCCGATCGACTGGGATGCCAAGGACTCGCTGATTCAGGCAGGCACCATCACCTGCATTTGGAACGGATTCACGGTAACCGAAGAGCGCAAGGCAGTGTACGATTTCTCCGATCCGTACATGTACAACGCCCAGGTGCTCGTAGTGCGCGCCGATAGCGACATCTCTTCTCTCGACGATCTTGCGGGAAAGCATGTGATGACTCAGACCGATTCCGCAGGTCTTGACGCCTTGACCGACGAATCCCTGGCGGATGTGGTCAAGACGTTTGCGGGCGGCGCCCCTGAAACGCTGGGCGACTACAACAACATCATGATGCAGCTCGAGTCCGGCGCGGTCGACGCCGTCGTGTGCGACCTGTCGATTGCCGCGCGTCAGATGGCCGCCAAGTCGGGGGTCTTTAAGCAGGTGGAGACGCTTTCCGACGAAGAGTACGCCGTTGGCTTCAAGAAGGGCGACACCGATCTGGCCAATGCCGTTAACGCCACGCTCAAGGAAATGACCGACGACGGCACCGTGGAGAAGATCCTGAAGGCTTACGAAGACCCGGCCGTATCTATGGAGAACTGGCTTATCAGCTAGTCCCGATTGTATTATTGGCGGGCGCCCGGCTGCATGGCGGGCGCCCGTTTTTCGCGTAGTGGGGCACTTGCAGGGGAAAGGAGGACCGTGGAGCTTTCTACGATGATGTCGCTGCTTGGCAGTGGCCTGGTGCTGACAGGGCAAATCTTCGTCGTCACGCTGTTGGGTTCGCTGCCGCTCGGCGTGCTCATCGCCCTGGGGCGCATGAGCAAATTCAAGCCGCTGGCGTGGCTCATGCGCGCATATATCTCGTTCATGCGCGGCACGCCCCTGATGCTGCAGCTCATGGCGCTCATGTTCGGCCCCTACTACCTGTTCGGCATGCAACTAGGTTCCGAATGGAAATTCTGGGCGTGCGACATCGGCTTCATCTTGAACTATGCCGCCTACTTCGCCGAGATCTACCGTGGCGGCATCCAGTCGATTCCTCGTGGCCAGTACGAGGCGGCCGAGGTGCTCGGCTACACCAAGGCGCAGACTTTCATGAAAATCGTGCTGCCGCAGGTCATAAAGCGCATTCTCCCTGCCATGGGCAACGAGGTCATCACA
>JAFUCW010000271.1 GCA_017459485.1 Eggerthellaceae bacterium
ATAACTATTGTCTTCATATTGGCAGTGTACTAAAGAAAAATGTACACATTTTAACGAGCGAATGTCTACCTCAGGTTCACTTCGTACGCATCCATGCCGTAGTCGTCGAACGTCGATCCATTGTAGAGGGAAAGCGCCATGTCCAAAATGGGAATGAGGCACGCAGCACCCGTCCCTTCGCCCAGGCGCATCTCCGCGTGAATGACAGGCGAAAGGCCCATGCGCTCCAGGAGAATGGGAGCAGCAGGTTCGCTGGACACGTGCGACGCAAGCAAGGCGATGCTGCACTCGGGATAAAGCTGCGTGGCGCAATAAGCGGCAATGGTGGAGATGACGCCATCTACCACGATGGGTACGCGATGCAGCGCGCCGCCCAAAAACATGCCGCACAGGCCGGCAATGTCGTAGCCTCCTACTTTTGACAGCACGTCAAGCGGATCGTTCGCGTCGGGGGCGTTGACCGTGAGTGCTTTTTTCACCGCCCAGATTTTCCGCTCGAGTCCTGCATCGGAAAGTCCTGCGCCTCGACCGGTAAGCTGTTCGGGGGTCATGCCCGTGAATACGCACGCCATGGCGGTAGACGTGGTCGTGTTGCCGATGCCCATCTCTCCAGTTGCAATGACGCGATAGCCCTCTTCTTTCAGATCGGCGACGATGTCTATGCCGGTCCTGACGGCTTGCAGTGCCTGTTCGCGCGTCATGGCAGGGCCCTGTGTGATGTCGGACGTGCTGGCGGAAATGCGCCTTGTGCGCACGTTGGGCTCGTTCGAGGGAGTGAGCATTCCCAGGTCGTAGGCAATGCAGTCCATATGCGCCGGTGCGCTCATCCTGCACACCGACGAAATGCCCTGCGCAACGCAACTGGCCACAACCGTCGTGATCTCGGGATCGCTTTGCGTGACTCCTTGTGCCACCACGCCGTTGTCGGCGCACAGCACTGCCACGCAACGCTTTGAAATATCCACGTTTTCGCTTCCCACAAGTGCGGCGATTTTCACGACGGCGTCCTCGAGCAGCCCGAGCGACCCGATGGGCTTGGCGACGTCGTTCCATTTGTCTTTTGCCCGTTGCGCGGCGCTGCTGTCTGCGGGCTCTATGCGAAGGTCAAGTTCGTTCATGGGCGCAAACCTATTCCCGTCGATCGTTCGATGCAATGTAGAGCAGGGCGTTGCAGATGCACGCCGCCACGTTGGACCCTCCCTTGCGGCCTCGGGCAACAATCGAGGGCACGGGAAGCTCTAGGATCAGTTCCTTGGACTCCACCACGTTCACGAATCCAACAGGCACACCTATGATGAGCGCGGGTTCGACCATCTGGCCTTCCGTGATCATCTGGTAGAGTTGCACAAGCGCCGTGGGTGCGTTGCCGATGGCGAAGATAAGCGGCTTTTCCAGCTTCGCGGCCTTTTCCATGCTCACTGCAGCACGAGTGAGCCCGCGTTCCTTCGCCTCGGCCGCAACGTCTTCGTCGGAGATGAAGTTGAGCACCTCGCCGCCGAAGCTGCCTAAGACACGCTTGTTGATTCCGGCTGCTGCCATCTTGGTGTCGGTGACGATAGACGCGCCGTTGCTTAAGGCTTCGATGCCGCGTGCGACGGCGTCGTGCGCGAATGCGAGCGTGTCGGCGTAGTCGAAGTCCGCAGACGTGTGGATGACGCGCTTCACCACCAGTTCGTGGTGCGTGTCGGGAAACGTGTGCGCCCCTAGTTCAGATCCGATTATTTCAAAGCTTCGAGCTTCTATGTCTTCGGGTTTGACGAATTGAAGTTTGTCAAGTGCGCTCATACGCCCTCCTCGATTATTCGGTAGATTGTATCCATGTTCAAGTGGTTTCGTATCCCTTCGGCAAGCAGATCGTACTGCTGCTCTTTGTATGTTGCCATATCCACGGCGGTCACTGCGCTGTCGTCAAGGCCCTTGGTGGCAAGCAGGGACGAAAGGAGCGCCTGACTGGCCTGTGGGTTGTCGAAGAACCCATGCAAATAGCTGCCATAGACGTTGTCAGAGCAGCATCCGTCGACGAGCGTGTTGCCGTCGGCGTCAGACACCTCCAGAAGCGGCGTACCTCCCTCAAGCGTCGTCGTTCCCATGTGAATCTCGTACCCGTCTACCGCAGAGCCGCTCATGCGCGCAAGCGGGCCGCCTACGTCGAGCACTTTGCCGCTCGAGCGAATCGTACGTTTTTCGGGGCTGAACACCGTGCGTGTGGGCAAGAGGCCCATGCCGCGCAGTTCGCCTCCGCCTTCCACCCCGTGGGGGTCGGAAATCTGCATGCCGAGCATTTGGTATCCGCCGCAGATTCCAAAAACAGGCGTGCCCTTGCTCGCGCACTTGAGAATGGCGGCCTCCAAGCCGCTTGTGCGCAGCCATTTCAGGTCGGCAAGGGTCGATTTGGTGCCTGGCAAAATGATCAAGTCGGGCTGTCCCAGGCCCCGTGCGTTTCCGACGTAGCGGATGTCGACGTCGGTGGCAGCTTCGAGCGCAGTGAAGTCGGTGAAGTTGGAGATTTTCGGAAGGCGGATCACCGCAATGTCAACGATGCCGTGGTAGGCGCGGGACTTGAGCCTGCTCGACATGCTGTCTTCGTCGTCGATGTCCACGTTCAGGTAGGGCAGAACGCCCACGACTGGCACGCCCATCTTCTCTTCCAGGATGGCAAGCCCTGGCTCCAGGATGGACACGTCGCCACGGAACTTGTTGACCACCGAGCCCTTTACCAGGGGGCGCTCGTCGTCGCGCAGCAACATCATCGTACCGACGAGCTGCGCGAACACTCCACCACGGTCGATGTCTCCCGCAAGAAGCACGGGAGCCTTCGCCATCTTGGCCATGCCCATGTTGACGATGTCGTCGTCTTGAAGGTTCACTTCCGCAGGGCTGCCTGCCCCCTCGATGACAATGATGTCGAAACGGCTTTCCAGGTTATGATAGGCGTCTAGGATGTCCGGCACCAGCGAATTCTTGAACGCGAAGTAGTCTCGTGCGTTCATGGTGCCGATGGGTTTGCCGCGCACGATGACTTGGCTGCCGACGTCGGTGGTGGGCTTGAGCAGGATGGGATTCATGGCCGCTTCCGGCTCTATGCCGGCAGCCTCGGCTTGCACCACCTGTGCGCGGCCCATCTCCAGGCCTTCCTTAGTGATCGAGGAGTTAAGCGCCATGTTTTGCGACTTGAACGGGGCGACTTTGTAGCCGTCTTGCGCAAAGACGCGGCAAAGGCCCGCTGCAATGATGCTCTTGCCGGCGTCTGACATGGTTCCTTGGATCATGATTGATTTGGCGGTCATGGGCGGACCTCTTTCAGTGCAGCGATGAGCTGGTCATTTTCGTGCGAAGTGCGCACTGCGATACGGTACCATGAACCGTCGAGCCCTTGGTAGTTTTCGCAACGGCGAATGAGAATGCTGTGCTTGAGCAACTCGCCGTAAAGGGACGATGCATCCGTTTCTCCTGACTCGCATGCGAAGTCGCGAAACATCAGATAGTTCGACTGCCCTGGAATTACATGCATTCCGCGTGCCTCAAGGGCTTCTGCTAGCCGTGTCCGTTCGCGTGCAACCAACTGGCGCCCTTCCTCGACGTAGGTGTCTTCCTGCAAGGCGGCGACGCCGGCTACTTGAGCGGGTGTGGACACGGCCCACATCTGCCCAAGGGAGGTCAAGAGGATACGTACGCCTTCCGAAGCGCAAAGTGCGTAGCCTACGCGCAGTCCGGCAAGGGCATATGTTTTGGTAAGTGCTTTGATAATGACTAAGTTGTCGAAACGATCGAGCAGGTCGTTCAATCCGTCTTCACACGTCAGGTCGATGAAGCATTCGTCGAGCGCTACCAGCGCATCGAGGCGTGCGGCGCGTTCAAGTACCGCTTCGATCAAGCTTCGGTTAAGGCACAGTCCCGTAGGATTGTTGGGATTGGCCAAAAAGACAAGGCCGGTTTCGTCTGTCATGTCGTCGAGGATGCGCTCGGTTACCCGGAAGTCTTCTTCGGCGCGAAGGCAATGGCGATCGATGGGTATGCCCGCCTGTTCCAGCGCCTGTTCGTATCCCTTATAGCACGGAGCGCACACCAACGCCCGCCCCTCTTCGCGTTGGAGCGCGGAGGCACGGCAGAAACGGGTGATGGCATCGGTCGCGCCCGCACAGGGCACCACCCATTGCTCGTCGACTTGTTCGAAGCGTGCGATGGAGCGCACAAGGCGCGTGCACTGCGGATCGGGATACACGTCGAACGTGTCGACGGCCGCGACGATCGCTTCCTTGACCGAAGGAGGCAAGCCCAACGGATTGAGATTGGCGGAATAATCGAGCGCGCCCGCATGGGTGTACACATCTCCACCATGTTCGAACCGGTCCACCTCTTGTGCTCCTTCCCGATGCGTGTGACCTGCACGCACCGATTCGCCTTATTGTCCGCCCTCTGTCTGTCGGTGCCTGTCAAATGTGTACATTCTTCTCGCAAACTTGAAAGAAATTCAGACAATACTTATTCATTGCCCAAAAAAATGTACACATTCGAACCATGCGTTACGCTGCTATCGCTTTCAGGGCGAAAAGTGCTGCGCTCACAAGGATACACGAAAGAGCCAGCGAAGCGATTGCAGTGTGGAGCATCAGCGTGTTGGCGCGCTTGATGTCGTCGCGTTCGATCGGGCGCGACACGTCGCCGATGGTGGGTTTGTCCTTCATCACTCCGAAATAGCTTGCAGGACCGGCAAGCTGCACGCCCAGGGCGCCCGCGCACGCCGCCTCGGTGTGAGCGGAGTTAGGGGACGCATGGTTTTTGCGATCGCGCTTGAAAATGCGCCAGGCTCCGACACCGTCTAGGCCCGACAGTGGTGCCACGACGCACATGAGCAAGCCGCTTATGCGCGCGGGAATCCAGTTAAGCACGTCGTCGAACAGGGCCGCCGCTGTGCCGAACTAGCGGTAGCGGTCGTGTTTGTAGCCGACCATCGAATCCATCGTGGTCACCGCTTTGTAGAAAACTCCTGCAGCAGCGCCGCCGACGGCCATGAAAAGCACAGGCGCCACTACGCCATCCGACGTGTTTTCGGCAATGGTCTCGACGGTGGCCTTGACGACTCCCTCTTCATCGAGGGAATCGGTGTCCCTGCCCACGATCATCGCCACGGCGGCACGCCCGGCATCTAGGCCGTCGTGCTCAAGCGCGTCGTAGACCTTCATGCTCTCCATGTCGAGCGAGCGCGCAGCGATCATCAGATAGCACAGGATTGCTTCAACGGGAAAACCCACCCAGAGAGAAATGCGGTAGCACGCCCACAGCAGCGCTGCAGCGACGGCCGTCGAAGCGCCCGCAACCAACACCACCAGGACTACTCCCGCAGCGCGCAAACCTGCTTTCGTGGCAGGGAAGATGCGTCTGAGCAAGCGTTCGCTCACCTCGATGAGCCTTCCTATGGCACGGATGGGATGGGGAAGCCATGGAGGGTCGCCCAGAAGATGGTCGATCAGGAATCCGAATGCGAGTGCAGCAATATGGAACATGGACCTACGCTCCTCTCTGCGGCAGCAAAGCCGCTTTGGCAGAGGCGTCACCCGGACGGTTCGCTTGTCGGCAGTCGAGCACGTTGGCCTTCGCTTCCATGACTTGCATCAGCCGGCCTCTGCGCGCAGGGTGCGATACGTGCTGCATGCGTCAAGGAAGCGCTTCAAGGCATGCGGGCGGGCATAGAGGTAGAGGTGTGGGTAGCCAGCATACATGCTTGGCGTGCCGAACGCGCAATCCCATCCACGCGCGCTTTGCGGCTTTTGCGCATGGAACGAAGTGCCGGGGTTGTCGCTGTCCCAATAGTGGAATTCGTGCGCAGGCAAGGTGTCGCCTGCTGCGCAGAGCAGATTGTCTTTGCGCGCTTCGATGTCGATATAGCCAAACCGCCCCAGCTTGCCCAGTTTGTAGGAAAGGCCGGGTATGGCTCCGACCATTGGCCAAGGGGTGCCCTGGTCGTCTTCCATCGTTTCGTGGAGATACATGAACCCACCGCATTCGGCTATGGTGGGCATGCCGGAAGCGATGGCGGAACAAATCGATTCGCGCATCGAGGCGTTGCCAGAAAGCGCTTCTGCATGCAGCTCTGGATAGCCGCCGCCAAGGTAAAGGCCGCACGCTTGGTCGGGCAACGCTGCGTCGCGGATGGGCGAAAACGCTTCCAGCTTCGCTCCCAGGCGTTCCATCAGCATGAGCGTGTCGTCGTAGTAGAAACTGAACGCTTCGTCGCGCGCGATGGCGACGACAGGCGCGTCTTCGCAAGGAGAGGGCATGCTCCGTTGCTCAAAGGTGATGTTTGGCGCCGTGCGGGCTAGTTCCACGAGTGCGTCAAGGTCGATGGTCTGTTCGAGCACAGAGGCGACGCGGTCGATCTTGTCCTGCAGGTCGACGACTTCGTCGGCGGTGACCAGGCCCAGATGGCGCGACTCGAGGCCCGCGTCTTCGAGCACGGGTACGTACCCAAGCACAGGGACGCCCGTCTCCTGTTCGATCATGGCCTTCATGAAAGGGTAGTAGCCTTCGGTCACGCGGTTGACGATCACGCCTGCCACATGGGATGGGTTGCGGAACTGGGCAAATCCGGCAACTTCGGCTGCAGCGGAAAGCGCCCTGCCACGTGCGCCGATCACGAGCACGGTTGGGGTGTCGGTGGCGTACGCAACGGCATACGCCGAAGCATCGGAGCTTTTCTGGATGCCGTCGTAGTAGCCCATGACGCCCTCGATCAGCGTGATGTCGGCCGTGCGCGTCCCTTCGGCGACCAATTCGCGCACGGTGTTTTCGTCCGAAAAGAACAAATCCAGGTTGCGCGAAGGCGTTCCCAGCACGCGGCGGTGGAACATCGGGTCGATGTAGTCGGGGCCGCACTTGCACGCTTGCACGGACAGGCCGCGGTTCGCCAGCGCGCGCATAAGCCCGCAGCTAATGGTGGTCTTTCCGCTGCCGCTTGAAGTGGCGGCTATCAAGATGCGCGGTGCTGCGATTCCATCCATTGCCCTCTCCATGGTCTTGTGGTTTGCCTACGCGATTGTCCGGGGCCCATTGGCAGAGATCAGATAAATCGGGTTGGCACCCATCATCATATGGTAGCCACCCACTTTTTTGTCTTTTGCGAAGGACAGCTGCACAATGTCGACGTCAACAAGCGCCAGGTCGGAGACGCATCTAAGCGCTTCAGCAACCGTTTCGAGTGTGATGGCCGACACGCAAAAGCGCACCTGGGGGTTCGCTTCCAAGGCAACGCGCATAATGGCTTCGAGCTGTCCGGACGACCCTCCCACGAACACGCGGTCGGGGGCAGGAAGGCCAGACAGCGCGCTCGGAGCTTCGCCTGAGACCACACGCAAGTGGGGCAGTCCAAAGCGTTCCTTGTTCACTTGGATAAGCTCCAGAGCCTCTTCGTTTTTCTCTATGGCGAATACCGTTCCGTCGCAGGCAGCGCGCGCCGCTTCGACGGTAATTGATCCGGTGCCGGCGCCTACGTCCCAGACAATGTGAGCAGGATCGATTCGCAGTTTGCAGATGGCCAGTTCGCGCACTTCCTCTTTGGTCATCGGCGCGCTTCCGCGCTCGAACGCCGAATCGGGCAGGCAGGGGGCCTGCGGCCCGCGGTCGATCGGTGTTGGGTTTTCGACAAGCATGACGGCTAGGCTGTCGAATGTGCTGCCCGCCAGGTCCTTGGCCGTGCCCGTGGTGATGCATTCGTCGTCGTAGGACAGACGCTCGCCCACATGGACCGTGCATGCGCCAAGGCCGTTGTCTGCCAAGTCGGCGCATATGTCTGCCACCAACGTGTCGCCGCCGGTGAGCAGGAAGGTTTTCGCGTGGCATTGGATTGCGCCGCGTGCATTGTGTTCTCTCCCATGGGCAGAGACCAGGAATGCGTCTTGCCAGGTGGTGTGAAGCTGTGCACAGAAATACACAAGTGACGATATGCCGGGAATGGTCTTGACCTCGAATCCGTCGAGCAAAGGATAAAGCCCGGTCGCTCCGCTGTAAAAGCCCACGTCTCCGCTCATGAGCACGCTTGCCGTTTGCGCGTCGGAGGCCCTGAGCGCCGAGACGATCTTGTCTGGCGCAACGGCGGCGACCTTTTCGGCGGAGGAGTCTGCGAAACTGTCGAGCATGCGCTGGGCGCCTACAAGAAGCCCACTGCCCTCGATTGCCTCTTGGGCAGCAACGGTGAGTGTGTCGGGGTTTCCCATGCCGATGCCCACAACGTAGACCTTAGAGACCATAGTTCGCCTCCAATTCCTTTTTGGCGTCTTCCAAGAACAGCCCTGTTTCCTGCACGGGGCGCAAGATCACTACCAGTTCGCAATCGCATTCCTTGGCGGCAGCAATCTTTTCCCCGAAACCTCCGGTGGCTCCCGATTGCTTTGTGACCAGGTGATTTATGGAATATTCGCGGATGAACGCGCAGTTCAGCTGCGTGGAGAAAGGCCCCTGCAGCGCCAGGATGCGGTCGGTGGGCACGCCAAGCTCCTTCGCATGGGAGACGGAATCGACCACAGGCAGAAGCCGTGCCCAGACGCGATCGTTGAAGTCGGGGATGTGCTTGACGAACGTTGCCAAGTCCTTGCTGCCGGTGGTCAGCATGATGTTGCCCGTAGTGGTCGCAAGGTAACGCGCCGCCTCTTCAACGTTTTCCACGCCGACCCACGTTCCGTCTTCGGTGTTTTCCCGTTCTATGCGCAACAGGTCTACGCCGTGCTCTAAGGCCAAGGCGGCAATGCTTTCGGAGATATGCAGCGCAAAGGGATGGGTGGCGTCCACAATGCAGCAGAAGTGGTGGTCGGACATGAGGGTCTGCTTCTGCTCGGGCGAAAGGGGCCCTTGAAGCGCCGTGACATGCTCGCCTCCGAACAGCAGGCTCGCCCCATATTCAGTGGCAGTGCACGCTACAATGTCGCAGGTGTCGCGTCCGTCGAGCCATTCCACAAGCAGGCGCCCTTCGGCAGTGCCGCCAAACACCAATACCTGCGGGCGGACGTCGCTTCCGCCCAAGCGCGTGTTCGCCGACGCCATGCCCTAATCTTCCCGTTGCAGGTAACCGCGCGGCGTGACCATGTGCCCGTCGACGACTTTCGTTTGCGCGTTGCCAATGAAGACGCAGGTGAACATGTCCACAGCGGTGTCGCGCAGCGTGGCAAGGTCGGTCACGTGGGCTTCCTGGCCTTCGCGTCCGATGTTGCGCACATATCCGCAAACCGTGGCGGGATCGCGGTGGCGCAGAAGGATGTCGCATGCGCGCGAAAGGTAGTCGGCGCGTTTGTGCGAGCTGGGGTTGTACAAGCTTATGCAGAAGTCCGCTTGCGCTGCCGCTTCCAGACGTGCCTCGATCTTCTCCCAAGGGGTGAGCAGGTCGGACAAAGAGATGGTGCACCAGTCGTGCATGAGCGGAGCTCCCAATACCGCAGCGCCTCCGTTTGATGCCGACACGCCGGGAACGACGTCGATCTCCACATCGGAAAACTCGTCTTCGGCAAGCTCGAACAGGAGTCCGGCCATGCCGTAGATGCCTGGGTCACCCGAACACACCATGGCGACCGAGCGTCCCTGTTGCGCGCGCTCAAGCGCCATGCGGCAACGATCGACCTCTTTGCGCATGGGAGTAGTCAGCGTTTCCTTGTCGGGAAATTGGTCGGCAACAAGTTCGATGTAGGCGGTGTAGCCTACGATCAGGTCGCATCCCTCGAGCGCTTCGACTGCGCGCAGCGTCATGTCTTTGGCGCCGCCTGGGCCAAGTCCTACAACCGTCAGTTTCGCCATACGTCCATCCTTTCGCCTGCGTGAAGCGCTTCTGCCGTGCCGTGCATTCCCCTTCGGTGGTTTCGGTGCAAGGTTGGCCGCTTGCTGCTGTCTGCAAGGTGCGACCATCAGGGAAGTGCAACTCACGATTATACCGTCAAGAAAGGTCTGGTCAGGTGTCGCATCCGACAAGAAGACCACGTTTCAAGCCTGTGGCGCTGTCGTGTGGCTGCAAAAACGCCTTTGCTTGGCTGTTTGCGTGGCTGTTCGGGTCTTTCGCTGTCGAGCGGCTTGCTGCTTTTGGGCATTATTCGTCAAGAGATGCGCGCAGGGCATAGAACGACCGGAGTTCCTGCAGGCGGGCAATCTGGTCGCTTCCTAGGGCAACTCCACCGCCCAGGATGCTCACATATGCATGGACGGTGGCAATGTGCTCGACGTGCTCCATCAGGTCGAATGCAGCCCAAAGGCTATCTGCCCAAGAAAGCGCTCCATGGTTGGCAAGCAGGACGGCCTGGTGGTCGTCCACGTACGGGTCAAG
Source organism: Eggerthellaceae bacterium (assembly GCA_017459485.1). Taxonomy (GTDB): domain Bacteria; phylum Actinomycetota; class Coriobacteriia; order Coriobacteriales; family Eggerthellaceae; genus CACXMZ01. The sequence goes on from JAFUCW010000271.1 coordinate 10,298, forward strand.
ACTGTCGGCAACGGCAGCAGTGGAAGGCAGGGCGAAGTCGCACACAGGCACCTCTCCCATGTTCACCACTGTTTCGGGCAGGTAGGGTTCGTCGATCGCCTTGTGGCAGACGGCGAATGCGCTTGCTATGGGTGGATGGGCGTGAACGACGGCGCGCGCATCGGGCCGTCGCGCGTAGACGCGGATGTGCAAGGCTATTTCGGAAGAGGGTTGCCGCCCCGAGCGGTCGCTTGCGCGCACTGCGCCGTCGATCGTGCAGTGGACGATCATTTCTGGCTCCAAGCGCCCTTTGCACACGCCAGAGGGCGTAATCAAGATATCGTTTTCCCCCGCGCGCACCGACAGGTTGCCGTCCCCTGCCACAACCAGCCTGCGTTCGTAGAGATGCGCACCAACTTCGCACAGCATGTGCCGTTCTTGTTCGAAGTCCATGTCTCCTCCTTGCACGGATTCGGAAAACCCAGCGCTTTAACAGCCCGCCTTGCCGTTACGCGCGAAGGCGTCTTGAAAAATATTGTACGGCATGCCGTGCACCCAGGACTCCACCTTGCGTAGATGACAGCCTGCCAACGCAGGTGTCGCCTATGCCGTTTTGCGCGGTAGCTTTCTGTACAATACGTACAAGATCATATATGAACTGGCTTGCTCGCATACGCATCGCTTTCGCGTTGGTTTTTGCAGGGGCGATTCTTGCCCTTGCGTTTCCACTTGCCGTTTTCGCCGAAGAGGGCAACGGCGCTGTCGAGACAGCGCAGTCCCAAGAAACCGACCTGCTCATTTGGACCGAGCCTGGGCCAGAAGGGGACAGGGTGTTTTTCACCGATATGGCGCAGCGCCCTATCTCCGGCGAATGGCGCATCGAAGGCCAGAACTACGTGCTCGCCGATGACGGGACAATCTTTGCCGGCGGTGGACCACTTGGAACGAAGGGGCGCCTCTACGTTCCGGTACTTGGCGTCGACGTCCCCGTCAACGTGTCGAACAACGACAATGCGCAGTACTACACCGACCTTGAAGACAGTGCAGCGTACGTGCGCTACAGCCTGTCGAAGTACTACATTGCCGACCACAACAACCAGGCTTTCGCGGGGCTTGTGCAGACACAAGTGGGAGACCAGGCGTTTCTGTTTACGGAAGGCGGCATCGAAGCGTTCGAGTGCTACAGTACGATGTATGGCCACAACATCGAGTGGGGGCTTACGGACGACGAAGACAACGACATCATCAACCGAATGCCCCTTGATGGCTTCGTTGCCTACACGTGCCTCGACAACTGGTGGAACGTGCATATTACGTACTGGAAGCGGACTTGGATCGCGGACTCGACTGACGTTGGGCAGACTGCTCCTCTTGAGCGCAAAGATGCCCGCGACGTGCCCATGGAGCCCATCGACAGCCCTATGGAGCTGGAAAACAGGATTGGAGTTCCGCTTTGCCCCGACGCTGTCCAAGGCGACGGCAAGGCAGCATGGACGCCCCTTCCCCTGCAGGAGCAGGTGGGTTTCTTCGGGCTGAACCTGTGGCATACGAACGCCCAGGGTTTGGAAGTGAGCGTTGAGGACTTAAGCGTATGGAGGCTTCGGCCGGACTTGGAGCAATTTGACGCTTTGCTCAAAGAGCGCATCCAATCGCGTTGATCGGGGCTTTTTCGCATCGACGAGGGAGGAACAAAGGCCGCTTTCGCCTTGCGGCCCCGGTGCCGCCTTTGCAAGGGGCACCGGGGTAAAAGGCCTACTCCAAGCCGAAATCCGGAATGGTTGCGAAGCCGCGTTCCAGGTCTTCGTCGGTGGGGATGTAGTCGGTCATGGTGCCGTTCAGGTAGGCGTCGTAGGCGTACATGTCGAAGTAGCCCGTGCCCGTGAGCCCGAACAAGATCACCTTCTCTTCGCCCGTTTCCTTGCATTTGAGGGCTTCGTCGATGGCGACGCGAATGGCATGCGCGCTTTCAGGTGCGGGCAGGGTTCCCTCGACGCGGGCGAATTGCACCGCCGCGTCGAACACGTTCGTCTGCTCGACGGCGCGCGCCTCGTCCAGGAATCCGTCGTGGAAAAGCTGCGAAAGAATCGGGCTCATGCCATGGTAGCGCAACCCACCCGCAGGGGTGGGGCTGGGCCTAAACACGTTGCCAAGCGTGTACATTTTCGCAAGCGGCGTGATTTGGCCCGAGTCGCAGAAGTCGTAAGCGAACTTGCCACGCGTCATGGAGGGGCAGCTGGCCGGCTCCACTGCGATGAAGTGCGGAGCAGGATTTCCCAACCGCTTGTCGCGCATGAACGGCGCCATAAGCCCCCCTAGGTTCGATCCGCCGCCTGCGCACCCGATGACGATGTCGGGGTAGACGCCGATCTTGTCCATGGCCGCCTTCGCTTCCAGCCCGATGACCGACTGGTGGATAAGCACCTGATTGAGCACGCTGCCAAGCACGTAGCGGTATCCTTCGCTGGTCACAGCAACCTCGACTGCTTCGGAAATGGCGGTGCCCAAGCTGCCGGAGTGGTCTTCGAACTCGGCAAGAAGCTTGCGTCCTACTTCGGTCGTGTCCGACGGAGAAGGCACGATCGATGCGCCGTAGGTTTCGATAACTGCGCGCCTGAACGGCTTTTGGTCGTAGGAGCAGCGTACCATGTAGACCTTGCAGTCCAGGTTGAAGAAGCTGCAGGCCATCGACAAGGCGGTGCCCCATTGCCCTGCACCCGTTTCGGTGGTCACGCCGCGCAGCCCCTGCTGCTTGGCGTAGTACGCCTGCGCGATGGCAGAGTTCAGCTTGTGCGACCCGCTTGTGTTGCCGCCTTCGAACTTGTAGTAGATCTTGGCGGGTGTGCCAAGAAGCTTCTCCAAGAAGGTGGCGCGCACAAGCGGAGAGGGCCTGTACATCTTGTAGAACTCGCGAATCTCTTCGGGGATTTCGATAAATGCGTCGGTGTCGTTGAGCTCTTGTTTCGCCAGCTCCTCGCAAAACACCGGCGTCAGGTCCTCGAGCGTTGCGGGCTTGCCCGTGCCAGGGTTCATGATCGGTCGATGGTCGGTCTTCATGTCGGCGCGCACGTTGTAGTAGTGGGTTGGTATCTCGTCTTCTTCCAAGAAGATCTTGTACGGGTCGTTGCCCGTTGCGCTCATGGCGCCTCGTGCATCCAGCATTTCCTGCATTGTCGTTGCCATTTTCCGGCCTCCTTTTCTGCCGCTGTATGCGGCATCTCGTGTGCGCCCTTGATGGCGAGCGCCTTGTCCGTTGGAAGAACGGCTGTATGTTCGTTTCTTCCTGGAGGCTGGGAAAAAAGAAAAGCCCTTGCCTCCTTTTTGCAGGGACAAGAGCTTGGAAAACTCCTGCGGTGCCACCGCTGCTTGGTGTGTTGCCACACCCACTCATGAAGCGCCATCACGCTTCTGCCGTTCACGCCGACATACGTCCGAAACTACTCTCGCATCTTGCCTGACAACGAACGCGCCATGGCAAGAAAACGATTTTGCCCCAGCCCTCAAGGGCCCATCCCCACGACCGCATCTCCGCCGGGATTCCACCATCCCCGACTCTCTGTGGGCGCGCTTCAAGGGGCACTTCCCTCTCACAGGTTTGAAGAAACTGTAGTGCACTTAAGCGAGCGTGTCAACACATAATTGACGTCTACTCTGGAGATCGGGGCACTTCTTGCCTAGCTCGCTCGATATGGCCTCCCCGTTTTTTTCGTATTCAGAACGGTAATTGCGCCCTTGGTTCGCTACTATGGTGAAGGAGCTTTCGAAAGACCATAGGAGCGTTTTGTCTCGGGAAAAGCTACAGAACGGTCGTGCATCCACTGCCCGCTTCAACGACAAAGCGGGCGAATTCGAGCGTCTTTATTCGGAAAGCTACCGTTTCGTGTACAACTACGTTCGTTATCGCATGTCAGACTCCGATGCGGCAGAAGACGTCGTGTCCGAGGCGTTTTTTGCCGCTGCACGCGCGTTTTCCCGCTTCGATCCGAACCGCTCGAAATTCACCACGTGGGTGATATCCATCGCTATCAATTGCATGAACAGCTACTATCGCAAAGAGCGTCCGACGGTTGCCCTTGACGCTGTGCCTGAATCGTCTTTTGCGGATGAGAGCGTGCAGGAGGAGGTCGAAAACCGCGCTTTGGTCGAACAGCTGTTGCGCACGCTCGACGACGACGAGCGCTTGCTCGTCGTTATGAAGTACCGCGAAGGAAAACGCAACGTCGACATTGCCCGCGAGCTGAACATGAACGCTTCCACCGTTTCGACGGTGCTTGCGCGCGCAATCGAGAAAATGAGAGGCGCGATGAGGTCTTGTCCTTAAGTCCTGTTGAGGTGCAGGGTCGTTGTGCACCCCGAAGAGCACAAGCGTAGGTTGACTATGGTTTCCAGGAAACGAGAAAAGAAAAAGACGAGGTTGGTCCTCAATCGGGGCCTGCTGGCAAACAGCGAGCGAGTCGTGCGGGTCGTGTCCGCTCTTGTCCTTTCGATTTCATGCGCGGCGCTTTCCTTCACCGATCTGGGCTTTGCAGGTATTGGATTGGACGGAAACTACAGTGCGTACGCTATCGTGCTGTTGCAGCCTATTGCTCTTGGCGCATTGTTGCTAGGGACATTGCCAGGCGCCGGCATAGGCTTGTTCGCGGGTGTGGTCTCGTACGCGCATTCGTTGGTGTTGCCACTCGACTACTACGAGCTCGCCTACGTTAACGCGTTTACGTCGATCGTCATGTTAACCGTTGTCGGCTTCCTTCTTGGGGTTCTTTTCGCTTTCGTTCTACGCAATAATCCCTCTCAGGTCAGACGCGTTATCTACATCTTGTTAGTGTGTGGCGCGGTGTCGACCATCTACAGCCTGGTGTTTGCCACCAACGTTATTGTTACGCTCATAGAGTATCTGGCGGAAAGCGGCATGGTTGCCAGAGAGAGCGTCGGGGTAGACCCCAAAGTGCAAGCGCTAATTTCGTCGACAGCGATGAGCATCGGCGACGTGTCCCTGCAGATTGTCTTCGACGCGTTGATCATGACGATTCTCTGCTGCATAGCCGATTACGTCGTAAGAAGGAGCTTGCGCAGGCGCGGCCCGTTGGGCTTGCGGGCTAAATTCCTTTTCTTGCTTGCAGTTGCGGTTCTTGCTGTGTTCATGGTCACCTCTGGCGGAGGGTTTGTCGCCATCACGCAAGGATCTATTGCCGATGCGGAAACAGACATGTCCGACGAGGTCAAATACCTTTGCAACCAGTTGCGGGAAAACACCAATCAGCAGTTGGTGCTCGGTCGTTTCTTGGAGAGCGCGCAAATCGACCTTATGACTCTTTCGGACGAGAATTTCGACGCGCTTGCCACGACCGTTTCCTACAAGCACTTGCTCAATGGCTACTCGAAAAGCGAAGACGGAATCGTCATCGTCCTGCTCAACGATTTAATCGTGATCAGCGACGACGATCATTTCGAGCCGACGACCGAGGTCTCCGATTATTTCAGCCCCGAAAGCGTGGATGCGATAAAGCTTAGTGCTGCAACCGGCACCATCAAGCGCATTGTGTTCGACGAACGGTATGGGACTACGCTGAAAGAAGCAATTGACGAAAGCGACAGCATCACTTCTCAGCTTGCTTACGTGGTTGCCGCGGAAGCGGAAGGTGCCTTCATTGGGGACGACTTCCAGGTTGCCGACACGCCGAATGATTCCGATGCCAAGATGGGCAACTACACGGTAATGATAATGCGCACTGCGGACATGGTGTTCCGCGACCGGTCAAACGTTATGTTTTGGACGACGCTTCTGACGTTCATCCTCCTGTCGGTGGTCTTCGCCCTTACCGCACTGCTGCTCAACAGGATAGTTGCACGGCGTATCGACGAAACCAACGGAGTGCTCGCCCGCGTGACGGAAGGCGACCTTGACGCGCGTGTCGCAGTGCGTGACACCGTCGAGTTCGAATCCTTGTCCGATCGCATCAACGGTACGGTTGTGGCGCTCAAAGGCTGGATCAAGGAGGCGGAGACGCGTATGGACGCGGAGCTTGCCACCGCAAAGGCGATCCAGGAGTCGGCGTTGCCGCGTATCTTCCCGCCCTTCCCCGACATCTTGCGGTTCGACATCTACGCAACCATGAACGCCGCGAAAGAGGTGGGCGGGGACTTCTACGACTTCTTCCTGATCGGCGACGACTGCACCGACAAGAGCGGGAAGCTGGGCTTTATCGTTGCAGACGTGAGCGGCAAGGGGGTTCCGGCTGCGTTGTTTATGATGCAGGCCAAGACGCTCATACGCGACTATCTGGAAAACGGTGTGGAGTTGGGTGAAGCGATCGAGAACGTCAACAGGCAACTGTGCGACGGCAACGAGTCGGGAATGTTCGTTACAGCGTGGGTCGGCGTGCTCGAGTACGCGACGGGCCACGTGGACTACGTCAACGCAGGGCACAATCCTCCGCTGTTCTGGCAGGACGGGCAATGGCGTTGGCTCGAAGACCGCTCGGGCCTGCCTCTGGGTTTGTTCGACGGCTTGCCCTACGAGGCGTTTTCGGTCGATTGCAGCATCGGCGACCAATTCCTGCTCTACACCGACGGCGTCACCGAAGCAATGAGCGAAGAAGGCGAGCTTTACGGCGAGGACCGGCTGAAGAAGAAGGCAGACGAATCCTTCGTCCTGCATCCGCGCGAGCTTGTCAACGGCGTGCGGCAGAGCGTTGCGAAGCATGCAGGGGGGGCAGAGCAGTCCGACGACATCACTATGTTAGCGCTGGAGGTAGGCGTTCCTCCCGAGATTACTGCTACGTTGATCGTGGAGGCGGATGTCGACGAGCTTCCTCACGTGAATCGCTTCATTCACACCGAGCTCGACCGGCGTCTTTGTCCGCTGAAGGTGCAGCATCAGCTTGACATCGCGGTGGAAGAGCTGTTCGTGAACGTGGCCCACTACGCTTATCCGAACGCCACGCCCGAACGGCCCGGCATGGTGCGCGTAAGCTATACCTACAGTGCCGACCCGCCTTCGGTTACCGTTGATATTTCCGACGACGGGGTGCCCTACGACCCCCTTGCCAAGCCCGATGCGGTGACGCCCGACAACATCGAAGACGTTCCTAT
>JAFUCW010000272.1 GCA_017459485.1 Eggerthellaceae bacterium
AAATGGGCCAGAGGGTATTTCGCGGTCCGGCAGTCCTGCAAATGGCCCATTTCCACTACGACCCCAAATGGGACGCGACCCCAAAAAGGACACGGTGCCAAAGTGCCAAAGCGAGGAACGTGCCCGTGCTCAAAAGAAAACCCGAGCACAGGCTACCCAACGCCCCCCCCCTTGAGCACGGGGCCGCCCCTGTTCCGAAAACAGTTACAGCAGCATGTTTGCCGCCACCACGCATGCAGCCATAAGCACCATCACACACGCACCTACCGCATCCAAGCGCGAGAAGGCCAGCGGCACAAGGCGCGTGCGTCCCGCGCCGCCGTGGTAGCAGCGTGCGTCCATACCCGCCGACAATGTCTCCGCATGGCGAAAAGCGCTGGTGAACAAGGGGACCATCAGGCTCGACAGGCCCGAAAGCCCTCCTTTGAACGGGTTTGCGGTAATCTTGGCGCCGCGCGAAAGCTGAGCGGAGCGGATAATGCGCAGCTCGTCGGCAAACTGCGGCAGAAAGCGCAACGCAATTCCCATGACCATGGCAAACTCGTGGGCGGGGAATCCGAACCGCGCGAATGGGTTGAGCATGGCCTCGAGCGCGTCGGTCAGGACAAGCGCGGTCGTGGTCAACGTGAGCAGGCTCGCGGCGAACAGCAGCAGCGTCAAACGCAGGCTCAGAAACACGGCGAAGTGAACGCCCTCCTGGGAGATAGCCAGCGGACCCAACTGAAGATAGACTTCGCCTCCCTGTACGAAGAACAGGTTGAGCAATGCGGTAAGCACCACGATGAACAGCAACGGGGCAACGGACTTCAGCGCGTAGGAAAAGGGGATGCGCGCGATAGCGTAGAACGCGGCGACGAATGCTGCCGCAACCGCCAGATCCGGATAGCTGACCGATGCAAGGATGACGACCATCGCGACCACGACCGCCGTCAGCTTCATGCGCGGGTCCATCCGATGCACGGGGCTGTCGCCCGGGCAATAGCGGCCGAAGATCAACGAACGGGCCATCGCTAGCGCCCCTTACGATATGCCAAGGCGATGGATTCCACCAGTTCGGCGCGGCTGAGCAGGCCGCCAGCGGGCCGAGGAAGGCCAACTCCGCGCTGCGCGAGCAAGTTCGCGACCCGCTGGGGGCCAGGAACGTCCAGTCCCACCGACTTGCACACGTCGGCGTCGGCGAACACCTCTGCCGGCGTGCCGAGTGCCCACACCGTCCCTTGGTTCAACACCAGGATGCGGTCTGCCAGCTCCGCCAGGTCATCCATGTTGTGCGAAATCATGACCACCGTGGATCCCGGTTCCTGGTGGAGCCTCCTTATCAAGGCAAGCAGTTCGCGGCGCCCTTCGGGGTCGAGCCCCGCCGCCGGCTCGTCCAAGACGAGCGTGTCGGGATGCATGGCAAGCACGCCCGCAAGGGCGACACGGCGCTGCTGGCCGCCTGAAAGCTCGAAAGGACTCATGGCACGCACGGCGTCGAAGTCCATGTCGACCAGTTCCAGCGCACCGCGGACGACTCCTTTAAGCTCGTCTTCGGAGCATCCTTTGTTGCGCGGACCGAACGCCACGTCGTCGAACACGCGTGCGGCGAACAGTTGGTGCTCCGGGTACTGGAACACCAGCCCCACACGGGCGCGCGCCTGCGAAGCGGCGTGCTTGTCGGATATGTCTGCCCCGTCCACGAGCACGGTTCCTTCAGTAGGTGCCACAAGGCCGTTCATGTGCTGGACCAGAGTCGACTTGCCGCTGCCCGTGTGCCCCACAATACCCAGAAACTCGCCGTCGCGCAGCACGAACGACACGTCGCGCAGCGCCCATAGCTCGTCGGGCGCATTCCCCCAGTCCGCCTGGGCGTCGCCCACCTCAGGTGCCGTGGCAGCCGCCGCAGGGTCGTAGGAGAAGGAGACGTGCTTGAACTCTATCATGCGCGCACACCCGCCTCTAACAGCGCCGCAACCTCTTCGACAAGGGCAGCCTCGACCACATGTACGGCGACAGGAACGCCCGCAGAGCGCAGCTCGTGGGAAAGCCGTGCGGCAAACGGGATGTCGAGCGAAAGCTCCTCCATGCGCTCGACTTGCGAAAGCACGTATTCCGGCGTTCCCGAAAGCGCCACCTTGCCCTCGTCGAG
>JAFUCW010000273.1 GCA_017459485.1 Eggerthellaceae bacterium
ATCGCAGGTCATGAACCAAGCGGCAAGACCCTGATATGCCCCAAAAAAGATTGGGAAGCTCGTGCCTTACCACTTGGCGACACCCGCGTAGCACCATATCATATCACAACAGGGTCAAGTTGGTGCCCTGCCAAATGCCATAATTCGCAAGCGTCCACGCGGAATCCTTAAGACGGCTCACGCACCCCTCCAACTGTCATTACGCAATGGCCGATTAACGCACCCCAATAGGACACCGTCCATTGGAATGGGACAGGGCATGATAGGTGTCCGGTAAGGCTGAACGAAGCGCGTTAGGCTGCAGTAAGGTATCCAGGAGCGCTGCCGAACTGCAGCATGTTGTGAAGAAAAATGGAGGGCATCTTAAGAACATACACAACCTGGTGTGGGCACAGAGGCTCGATGATACAATGGGTAGGTTGCAATCCTGAACAGGAGATTACAGCATGGCCAAAAGCCGAAGCTCAAAACAAGTACAGGGCAAACATGTTTCGCAACCTCTTGTGGAAGAATACGAAGGCTCTGATTATATAGACGAACCCGTTCTGGACGAAGCTGCCGACGACAGTCCAGCCCAGGCGGAAGTTACCAACGGCATTCCGCGCGTGGACGCGCCCGCAGGCGATTCGCATCCAGAGTCCAGATACTCGTCCAAGGACGACGAGCGCTATGCTGCTGTCAGCAAGCTGGCGGAGCCTACCAATGGCCCTATCACCGACGTGTATCGCCCCATCACCGCCGGCACGTTCAAGCCCGTGGTGTCCGCTTCGCAAATGACCGACGAAGCCCGTGCGGACCACTATGCCCATGAAGTAGCGGCAGCGTCGGGGCAGCAAGGGAAAAAGCAGGGATGGTGGGACGGCCCCCGCATCGCTACGCTCATCCTGGGTCTTTTGCTGGCTGCCCTACTGGGGTTCATCGGGTTCCAGCTCTTCATGAACAGCTATAAGGCGGACATCAACGAGCAGCTTCGTCTTGAAAACGTCGAAGACGCAGAAGCGGCGCGCGAGGCGTTGACCCCCACCACCTCGCGCGATTCGTTCTACATGATGATCATCGGTTCAGACTCGCGCAACGACGGGGACGCCGAGCGCTCCGACACCAACATCGTCGCGCGCGTCGACCCACAAAACGGTATCATCACCATGATCTCCATCCCGCGCGACACCGCCGTCACGCTGGGCAGCCACGGCACGCAGAAATTCAACGCAGCATTCGCCTACGAGGGCATCCCCGGCACCATCCGTGCCGCAGAAGACCTGCTTGGCATCAAGATTTCCCACTATGCCATGGTGGACTTTGACGGCATGAAGGGCCTGGTCGACACCCTTGGCGGCGTGGTGGTGGACGTGCCGGTGCGCATTGACGACCCTGACGCCGGCCCAGTCGTTATCGAGGCGGGGGAGCAGACGCTCAACGGCGAAGCTGCGCTGACTTTTGCTCGCTCGCGCGCTTACGCCACGGGCGACTTCCAACGTTCCACCAACCAGCGCATTCTTATTGAAGCTATGCTCAAGAAGTGCATGGGCCTGACCGAAGCCGACCTTCTGCCGGTCATCGAAAGTGCCACGGAGTTCATGGATACCGACATGACGGTGTCCATGCTGCACGACTACGCGCTCTATTTTATGAACTTTGAGGAGATCACCACTTATTCGGTCATGGTTCCTTCCGACGTCACCATGAACGACGGCGTGTCCTATGTTGTGTGCAACACGGCCGCCCTCCAGAAGGTCATGCAGGCGGTCGACTCCGGCCAGGACCCGTCGGGCTACGTTGCCGACTACACGGTCTACAACAGCCAGCAGGCACGCGACCAGGGCGTAAGCGATGCTATTGGCACGGACAGCCGGCTGACCGAAGAAGGAGAATCTGGCGAAGAAGCGGGTGGAGAAGAGTACTACGAAGAGTCCTACGAAGAAGAGTACTACGAGCCCGCTTATGACCAAGGCTACAGCCAAGGTTACGACCAGGGCTATAACCAGGGCTACAACCAGGGCTACAACCAGGGCTACAACAACGAACCCGTCTACTACGAAGGCTACTACTAAGGCGCGTTCGACAGCACCGCGAAAGGGACTGGGCAAGGAGCGCCACTATGGCGAAGGTCTACACGTACACGCAGCCGCTCGAGGCAGATCCGCTGGGCGCTTTCTGCGCGCTTTGCGGCGGTTTCACCGACCAATTCGTGTACTACAGCAAGGAGCGCCCCTTTCGCTACCTGGGGCTAGGTCGCTGCATCGCGCTTGACTCCCTCGCGGGCATGGAGGTGGAAATGCAGGGCCCCAGCGCACTTCCGCCAACATTGTTTTCGTTCAAACGGTTCGACGAAGGAAACCCCAGCCCCTCAGACGAGCTTTTCGAGACGTTTCCCAATTTGCGCTTCCTGCTTCCCGAAGTGGTCGTCGTCGAAAACGAGCAGGGCGTTTTCTTGCAGGTGAACAGCCTGGGGCCGGTTTACCATGCGCGGGCGGATCGCTTCGGAAAGCGGGCGCGCGCAGCGGCGGCGCCGGATCCGCAGGCCATACCCTACCGTGTCGAACCAGACGAGTGGACGGAATGGAACGAACGTGCCCTGGCCGCCCTTGACGCCATTGGCGCGGGCAGGGTGAGCAAAGTCGTTCCCTGCAGGCGTTTGAAGCTGGAGGCGCAACGCCCCTTTTCTTCGCAGGACCTGCTGGCGAACCTTGTTGCGGGCCCTGCACGTGGAACGGTGTTTCTCTACGGGTACGGGGGCGTCTTCTTCTGTGGCTGTACGCCAGAGCTGCTGGTGCGAAAGCGCGGGGACCAGGTCGAAAGCATGTGCCTTGCCGGGACGTGCGGTGTGGGCGAAGACGAATCCCAGCGCGATGCGCTTGCAGCCCAGCTGCTTTCCGACGAAAAGAACCTGCGCGAGCATGCATTCGTCGTGGACTTCATCCGACAGGTGGTCGAGCGCAACTGCCATCAGGTGCACATCCCTCGCACGCCTTCCATCCTTTCCTTGGCAGACGTGCAGCATCTCCAAACGTCGGTGAGTGCGCGCGCCATGGAAGGCTGTAGCATCCAGAACCTGGCGGGGCAGCTGCATCCCACCCCCGCGCTTTCGGGGACGCCAGTGGGGGAAGCGCTTATGCTCTTGCGCCAGATAGAGCCGTTTGCACGGGGTTTTTTCGGCGGTTCGGTCGGCGTGGTGAATACGGAAGGGGACGGCGAGTTTTCCGTTGCTATCCGCAGCGGCGTGTTCGATGGTGAAACAGGCTGGCTTTATGCTGGCTGCGGCATCGTGGAGGGCAGCGATCCGCGGTCCGAGTACGACGAGATAGACATGAAGCTCAAGACCATACGGTCGGCATTTGACGGAACGCCCGGTACAACAGAGAGGCTGGCACATGCGTGACGAAGATCTGACCAAGCCCATCGAGCTTGACAAGGGTGCAAAGCCCGAAATAGACCGGGAGGCGGTCACCAGGCCGGTGAATTCCTCTGCGGTGGTCACACACGCAAGCGAAGGCGTCATCAGCCCTGAACCTGCTTTCCGTGCCGCAGATGCAGAGGACACGGGCCAGATCGTGTTGCCAGAGGAACTAAGCGGCAAGCGCCCGGCGGCGCCCATTGCTTCACCTACGTTCCCCGAAGCAGACCCGGCTGAAACGGCACTGTTCTTGGGTGCCTTTTTCCAAGAGCTGGCGCGATGCGGGGTGAAGGATTTCGTCGTCAGCCCAGGCTCGCGCTCCACCGGTCTTGCCATGATCGCGTTCGAAACCGTCGGCGAAGTCTACGTGGACGTGGACGAGCGCAGCGCCGCCTTTTTCGCTCTTGGTCTGGCGAAGGCGACAGGCAACCCTGTTGGCGTCATCTGCACTTCCGGCACTGCCCCTGCCAACTGGATGCCCGCCGTGCTCGAGGCGGAGGCAAGCCGTGTGCCCGTGTTGTTCCTTTCGGCTGATCGCCCACCTCGGCTGCAGAAGATCGCCGCACACCAAACCACAGACCAGCAAGACCTGTTCGCAGGTCATGTGAAAGCTTTCTACCAGATGCCCCTTCCTGCTGGAGACGACAAAACCGTGACCTACGCGCGTCAGGTGGCGCTTGATGCGGCAATCGCGGCACATGGCGCTATGCCCGGTGCTCGCAGCTGCGATGGCGGTCCGGTGCACGTGAACTTCCCGCTCGAAGAACCCCTCAAGCCCGCTTTGCTCGAAGAGGTCCGCCCCCGCCTGGAACGCGTGGGGGCCGCTCGCACGCTTCCGCCGACGGTTGTGCCTGGGCAGGTCCTGCTTCCCAACGACACAGCTGGGCTGTTGCGCGTTATCGCGGGCAAGCGCGTGGTCGCACTTTGCGGCGAGGGCAGCGCAAACAGCGCCTCGGACGTCGAAGCGCTGGTCGAGTTCGCCCAGAAACGCAACGTGCCTCTTCTTGCCGACCCGCTTTCCGGCCTGCGCTGCAGCGACGCGTCGTGCGTTATGAGCAACTACGATTCGGTGTTCGGGCATTCGGTCGCACCTATGCCCGAAGTGGTCGTGCGTTTTGGTCGCTGGCCCGTATCCAAGCGATGCGCAGAGGCGTTGGGCAGCTGCGGCGCAACCCAGCTAGTGGTGGACATGCGCGACACGCGCGATGCCATGGCAACCACCACCACGTTCGTGCGCACCACGCCGGTCGCGTTTGCGCGTGCGCTGGCCGCGGCGGAAGGCGAAGCAGCGGCAGACAGGGATTTCTTCGAGTCCTGGGCGGCAATCGACGAAAAGGCCGGGGAGCGTATCGGGCAGGTGGGCACGCTGATCGACATGGACTCCTTCGAAGGGGCCTACGTTGACGCGCTGTTCGACATGGTGCCTGCCGACTCGCTTGTTTATGCCGCTTCAAGCATGTCTATCCGCGCTATTGACACGTTCTATCGTGCCAATGGACGTCCGATCGAAGTGCTGTGCAACCGTGGGCTTTCGGGCATCGACGGGACACTGTCGAGCGCGATAGGCGCCGCCTGCGCCTACGAGCAGACGACCGTCCTTGCCGGAGACCTGGCCTTCTTGCACGATGCGAATGCGCTTTCGCTGCAATGGGAGCTGCGCACGCGCGAGCACAGGGGCGCTGGCGTACGTCCGAGCATCGTGATAGCGGTGCTCAACAACAACGGCGGGGGCATTTTCGACCTACTGCCCCAGCGCTCCAGCGAAGACTACTTCGAGCGCCTGTTCCTTACCCCGCAGCGCTTCCACATCAAAGAGCTTGCAGCCGCCTTCGAGGTGTCCTACCGCAAGGCCACCACGGTGGCGGGTTTCCGGCGCGCTTACACAGACTTTCTAGGCACGCCTGGGATCAGCATCATAGACATCGAAGTGCCGCTTGGCGGCATGCGCGAACGTTACGAGAGGTTCTGGTAGGCAGGTATGCAAAGCTGGCTTGTTCGGGCATATGGTATCCCAGGGAGCATGCCTCTGGTGCTCCTTCATGGCTTTATGCAAGACGGTACGCTGTGGGAAGATTCCGCCGAAGCCCTTGCCGTCACGAACTACGTGGTGGCTCCCACAATGACACCCCCTTCACCCGACGAGTCCTCCCTGGGGGACATGGCGGAAGGCGTTTATGGCGTCATCCAGCAATGCGCTTTGCACACGCGAAGGTTCAAGGCGATTGTCGTGGGCTATTCCTTTGGAGGGCGCGTTGCGCTTGAATTTGCCCGCCGCTACCCCGAAGTGCTGTCTGGGCTTGTGTTGGAGAGTGCTTCGCTTGGTCCCCGGACGGAAAGCGAACGAGCAAGCCTTAAAGAGCGCAACGAGCTGTGGGCCGACCAGTTCGAGCAAGCGGAGTCCATGAAGGAAGTGGTCGACATTTGGGAGAAAGTGCCCCTGTTCGCCACCCAGCGCTCGCTAGATGAAAAAGTGCGGGAGAGCATCCGCAAGGTGCGTCTAAGGGGGGACAAGGAGCAGCTGGCGTGGCTTCTGCGATCGGCAGGGGCGCATACGATGCCGCTCGAGGACGAGGCGTGCGCTCTTTTGAAGGAGCTGCCTGTTCCCGTGCTCTATGCTGCCGGTTCGTCAGATGCGAAGTATAGCGAAGTTGCAGATCGCGTGGAGGCGCTGGGCGCTGCGCACATCCAGGTTGCGCGATTCGCGTGCGGACACAACATTCACCTGGAGTCCCCCGTTGCCTACGCCGAGCGGCTCCGTGCGTTCGCGAATAGCGTGGAGTAGGACCGCGCTTGCACCGAGGCGCGGTGGGCCGAGGCGGCAGACGAGGCGCGAAGGCGTGGCATGCGTACGGCCCAGAGATACGAAAGGAAACCCATGTCGCTAGAATGGAAACAGGTCAAGGACTACCAGGAGATACGCTTCGAGGCTAGCGAGGGCATAGCCAAGATCACGATCAACCGGCCCGAGCGCCGAAATGCGTTCACGCCTCTTACCAACACCGAAATGTACGATGCGTTTTCGATCGCGCGCGACGACGCTGCCATAGGCGTGATCATCCTTACCGGCGCTAACCACGACGGTGCCGACGAAGACCAGGCATTTTGCTCGGGCGGTGACCAGAAGATTCGCGGCAACGGAGGCTACGTGGGCGAAGAGGGTATTCCGCGCCTGAACGTGCTCGACTTGCAGCGGCTCATTCGCGTGGTCCCCAAGCCGGTCATCGCCATGGTAAACGGTTACGCCATTGGTGGCGGCCACGTGCTCCATTTGCTATGCGACTTATCCATTGCTGCGGAAACGGCCAAGTTCGGCCAGACGGGGCCGAAAGTCGGCAGTTTCGACGCCGGTTACGGCGCGGGCTACCTTGCCGCCGTAGTGGGGCAGAAGAAGGCACGCGAAATTTGGTACCTTTGCAGGCAGTACACTGCAGCGGAAGCGCTGGAGATGGGCCTGGTCAACAAAGTGGTTCCGTTCGATCAGCTCGAGGAAGAATGCATCGCTTGGGCGCGCGAGATGCTCCAATGGAGTCCGACCGCCCTGCGCTTCATGAAAGCAAGCTTCAATGCGGCGACCGACGGCTTGGCCGGGTTGCAGCAGCTGGCAGGGGACGCGACCATGCTGTTCTACACCACCGACGAAGCGAAAGAGGGCCGCGACGCCTTCAAGGAAAAGCGGGCTCCCGATTTCACGCAGTTTCCCAAGTTCCCCTAGGGCGGTTGCGCACTAGGCTGACCCGTGTATTCGGGAATGTGTACATTCTTTTCTCGGCAAGGGCGTAATTGTTACATATATGCATAACTGTGCAAAAAAATGTACACATTCGCATGTCGCTCTTGCCAGCTTTGCCTTGGTGCAGAGTTGGCGAAGCGCAAACGTGGCGAAAGCGCAACAGGGTACAATAGGAAAAGAAACCACTCTTCAATCGCAGCAGGGAGTAGTGCATGCCCGCACCGACCAAAGACAATTTTGCCGCCACGATAGAATCGCGCGCGTCCGAAGAGCAAGACTATGTTTGCTTCTTGTTCGGTGAAACGGGCGAAGTGGTCACCTACAGCGACTTGCGTTTGCGTGGAGTGTGGCTTGCGCGCGAATTGGAGGCCCAGCACGTCGAGCGTGGTAGCTTGTGTGCGGTGGATATGGACAACTGCCCTGCGCTGATCTATGCACTGGCTGCCGCGGCGTACGGGGGGTTCACGCTGGTGTTTCTGAACGCGCGCCTCACCGAAACGGAAAAGCGCGAACGTCTTGGCGAGCTCAAGCGCGCGACCGGTGCGGCGCACATCCCGTTGCTTCATGAGTCGACTGCGCTTTCGCTCGTCGCAGAGTCGTACCAGGCAGGCCCAGGTGCGCGCAACCAGATAGCGAATTGGGCGCGGCGAGGCGTGGGTGCGTTCGACGATCTGTCGCACGCTGCCGTCATGTTCACGTCGGGAACATCGGGGCGGCCGAAGGCGGCGGGGCTTACCTGGAAGCAGCTGCAGGGTGCCGCGCGCGCAAGCAACGAAGCCATCGCAACCGAGGGCGAGGGCATTTGGCAATTGGCGCTGCCTGCCTACCATGTTGGTGGGCTGGAGGTGGTGTTTCGCTCGGTGCTCAACCGCAATGCGTTTTTGCTTTATCGCTCGTTCGACGCGGAAAAGATCCTTGCCGATGCCTACACGTACTCTGCCACGCACATATCGGTGGTGGACAAGATGCTCCAAGACCTGCTTGCCGTGTGCGAACAGAATGCGGGCGGGCAAACTGCTGCCAAGGACCAGCCCGAAGAAGACGTCCAGGCTGCTGCCGAAGCCCAGGTCGAGGACGATGGCCATCCCATCGCCGAAGTCCAGCCCGAAAGCAATGACCGGGCAGTCACCAAAACCCAATGCGAAGACAATGACTGGGCCGTCGCCAAGGACCAGCCCGAAGACGAAGCGCTGCGTTCCCTCGAAGGCCAGCCCGTCGAGCAAAGGCAGGCGCAGCTTTCCGACTACGAATGCATCCTGCTAGGAGGGTCGCGCCCGAACCGATCGACAGTTGCCCGCGCGCTCGAGCAGAAAGGGCCTGTGTTCGTCAGCTATGGCATGACCGAAACCTGCTCTTACCTTGCATACCGCCAGGTAGAAGACCCGGACGTCCTATTCCTGTCTCCGCTTCCCGGCTACGAGCTTACCATTGCCGCTCCAGGGGAAGACGGTTTTGGCCAGCTAGGCGTGAAGGGCCCCGGTGTCATCGACGGCTACATGAACGCGCAGACTGCTTTCACGGCAGACGGCTACTTTCTTACCGGCGACCGTGCGCGCGTGGTTGATGGGACGCTCGAGGTGCTCGAACGCTCGAGCGACATGTTCGTTTCGGGGGGCGAAAACATCTACCCGGCAGAAGTGCGCGACAAGATCTTAGCCATCGAAGGCGTAACCGACGCCCATGTGTTCGGCGCTTCCGACTCCACCTGGGGAAGGCGTCCGGTGGCATTCGTTGAGGCGCAGGCAGCCGCATCGCGCCCCGGATTCAACCGATTCTACTTCGCTGACGAAATGCGCAACCGCCTTTCTATGGTGCTTTCGCCCGTGTATCTGCCCGACCAGTTTGTGGTGGTCGACGAATTCCCGCGTACGGGCATTGGAAAAATGGGTGCAGGGTCGCTCGAACGTGCATGGAACCGTCGCATCCATGTGGCAAAGGCAGAAGTGTGGCACGTGCAACTCCCTCTGGTGGCGCCCATTCGCACCGCCAGACACAAGTTACGGGAACGGGATCTGCTCGTGGTCAGGCTCACGGACACGGAAGGCCGTACGGGAATTGGCGAATGCACGGCGTTCGCGACCGACTGGTACTTGCCTGAGACGCTCGTGGAGGATTTGCCGCTTGTGCGCGACAAGATTGCGCCGTTGCTGGTGGGCCGCGTGTTGCTGCATCCGAGTGAAGCCACGGAATTATTCGAAAACGTGCCCGGCGCCCTCGAGCGGCCCCTTGCCTGCGCTGCTTTGGAAAATGCTCTTTGGGACCTGTACGGCAAGGTGTGCAAACGGTCGATTCGCCACCTGATTGGCGCGCGAACAGAAGCCACCGAGCCCGGGTCGCTGATCGAAGTGCCGTCCGGCTGCGTTTTGGGCGGCGCCGTGGTGGGCATCGGGTCGATCGCCGAAGTGCTCTGCGAAGTGGACAAGGCGGTCGC
Organism: Eggerthellaceae bacterium; assembly: GCA_017459485.1. Classification (GTDB taxonomy): domain Bacteria; phylum Actinomycetota; class Coriobacteriia; order Coriobacteriales; family Eggerthellaceae; genus CACXMZ01. The sequence goes on from JAFUCW010000273.1 coordinate 9,556, forward strand.
CGAAGGATACCGTCGCGTCAAGCTCAAGATAAAGCCCGGCCACGACTTGAAAGTGGTGGAGGCGGTCAGGGCAGCCTATCCGCACCTGATGCTCATGCTCGATGCGAACCAAAGTTACAAGGATTCTCAACTCGATGTGTTCAAGGAGATGGATGCCTATGACGTGGTGTGTGTCGAAGAGCCGATTGACCCCACCCACGCGCCTGCAGTAGGCCCGACCAACCTGTTCGACCGCCTTGCGCGACTCCAGGCAACGTTGCGCATGCGTGTGTGTTTGGACGAAAGCTGGACGAGCGCCGAACAGCTCTACGGAGTGCTAGAGTCGCATCCGGAGTTGCGCTGCGTTTCGGTCAAGATAGGCAAATTCGGAAGCGCAAGCGCCGCGCTGGACTTCCATTCCTGGGCGCGCGAACGTGGCATTGAGGTGTGGCCGGGAGGCATGTTCGACACGGGAATCTCCAAGCGGCTGCATGCAGCGTTTGGCCTACTGCCCGGCGTGAACCTTCCTGGGGACATCTCCGACAGCGCGCGGTATTTCAAGGAAGACCTGTGCGATCCGCCTCTTGCGCTGAGCGACGGGGTGCTCGAAATAAACCCGCCCGAGCATCCCTATGGGCTGGGCTGTGCCTTAAACGAAGAAGCCCTCTCCCGCACTCAGGTCGGGTACTGGAAGTTTGAATAGGAGGATGTACATGTCGCAGGATCTCGTGCGTTTTTCGATCGCAATGCCCCAGGATTTGCTCGACGAGTTCGACGCCTTGGTGGCGCGTCGTGGGCTGGCGCAGAATCGATCGGAAGTGGTGCGCGACCTGGTGCGCGCAGCGCTGGTCGAAGAGGAGTGCGACGACCCTAACGCTTCAGTCATGGGCACGCTGACCATCGTGTTCAACCATCACGCGTCCGACTTGCAGGAAAAGCTTGACCATATCCAGCACGACCACTTTGGGCAGATTGTCTCCACTATGCACGTTCACCTTGATGCGCACAACTGCCTCGAAGTAATCGTGCTGCGTGGCGCTGCAGGTTTGGTGCAGGAAATTGCCGACAGAATACTGGGTACCAAAGGCGTTAAGCACGGCAAGCTCGTGCTGACCACGGCCTAAAGAACGTTTTGACCGGAGGCATGCAAGGTGCTTGGGGTCTGCTGGGCACCTATTGTCCCCCGGGTGAACGGTGCCCTGGGGGTTGGGGCCGAAACCCTTTCTGGGTGGTCAAGGTGTGCAGAGTGCGGGGCACGCGAGACCCGCAAGGCGCGACGCGACAAACAGGTTTAGAAGAGAAGCAAGGAGCTTTGATCATGCAGGACACGCAAGTGCTTATGGGCCATGGGAGCGGCGGCACGATGATGAAGCGCATCATCGACGACGTCTTTCTTCAGGCATACGGGAGCGAATGGCTGCGCGAGGGCAACGACGCTGCCGTGCTGCCCGCGACTGGGCCAGGACAGCGCCTGGTGGTATCGACGGACAGCTTTGTGGTCACGCCGCACTTCTTTCCAGGGGGAGACATTGGGCACCTTGCCGTGTGCGGGACGGTCAACGACGTGGCGACGGCTGGTGCCGAAGTGAAGTACTTGACGTGTGCGTTTGTGCTCGAGGAGGGTTTTCCCATTGAAAGCCTCAAGCGTATCTGTGCCTCTATGGCCACCACTGCCGAAGAAGCAGGTGTGGCCCTGGTCACAGGCGACACCAAGGTGGTCAACCGCGGGCACGGCGATGGTATCTACATCAACACCACCGGAGTCGGGTTCGCCCCCGGAGGGCATTTGCTTGGGGGGCAGTTCTGCCAACCGGGAGACGCGGTAATTCTCTCCGGGACGCTTGGCGATCACGGCATCACCATCATGAGCTGCCGCGAGCAGCTTGGGCTATCGGCGGACTTGCAGTCCGACGCGGCGCCGCTCAACCATCTGGTCGCCGAAGTGCTTGCTGCAGCGCCTGGCACGCGCTGCTTCCGCGACCCCACGCGCGGCGGCCTTGCGTCGACTCTCAACGAGTTGGCGGACCAGTCCAGCGTGGACATTGTCGTGGAAGAGGCCGCCGTGCCCGTGCGCGACGCCGTCCTCGGCGCGTGCGAGATGCTCGGATACGATGTGTTCCAAGTGGCGAACGAAGGCAAGATGGTCGTCGTGGTGCCGCCAGAGCAAGCAGACAGCGCGCTTGCCGCCCTACGTGCGAACCGTTGTGGCACCGAAGCAGCCATAGTGGGGCATGTGGAAGAGGCGTCTGGCGGGCGCGCTCCCCGCGTTGTTGTGCAGACGCCCTTCGGCAGCACGCGCATTCTTGACATGCTTGTAGGCGAACAACTCCCCCGGATCTGTTAGTTCCGCTGTTCTACGAACAGCGGAGCGAGCCGCCGCCGCGAGACGATTTGGCGGCACATCAGGCCCTAG
>JAFUCW010000274.1 GCA_017459485.1 Eggerthellaceae bacterium
CGCCCAATGTGCCGATCTGCTGCAGGGCAGCGTCAACGTAGGCATCGGAGATAAAGGTGGTCGCCGGGGTGAACACGGGGTCCATCGTGTCGTATTCGACGTGGGTCTCTATGTCCACGTTCGCAACGGGCAGCATGCCGCTCGAGAAGTACTGGGCGGTTGCGATGGTGCGCTGCTTCGAGTTGGCGTAGAAGCGCACCTTGCCCTCTTCGGGCTGGTAGTTCTCAGGGATAAGCTGCTCGGATTCCAGCCACTTGCGCACGTACTCGCCTGTCATGGTTTCCAGGGCACCCCCGCGCATGCTGAGCTCGCTGGCGTTCGAGGTCCAGTTAATTCACGTGTGCGGAGTTGCCAGGTCCAGGGCCGAACCCGTGGTAGATAGCGGTGCGCGGATGTTATGGCGGCTGAGCACAACAACCTGCTGCAGCTTGTAGCCATCGCCCGGGTTGTAGAAGTCCAACTCGGCGGCGGCCGGCTGTTCGCTTGATGCTGGCACAGCCGACGATGCGGAAGGTACCGATGAGACCGAGACGGCCTGTGCCGACGCATCCGAGCTGGCCGACACATCTTGCTCTGAATTTGCCGATGAAGCTGGTGCGCTTTCCGACGATGTGGTAGGTGCGCTTGACGCGCTTTGGGTCGACTCGCCTGCGGGTGCGCAACCACCTATCGCAACTGCCATGCACACCGCCAGCGCCAGCGTCGCCACCATTAGCAAGATTCGCCTTCTGCTCTTCATTTCGCATCCTTCCTTTCGTGGGTGGAACAGGGGGCCTTGCCTATAATTCTTCAGGCATTTTTGGAACAAAAGCACGCCCCCTGTTCCATCCTACAAAACCTCGCGGACGGTTCGCGCGTGGACGTGCTCCTCGGTAACAAGGACAGACTCCTGGTTGAAGAGCACGCATACTTCTTTCGCGATATCGTCGATAGTTTCTTTGGGCACATCGATAAACGAAAGCACAATGGTCTTCTCTTCGATGTACTGACCATCATCGTGCAAATAGCCGCCGTCGACAACGCTGAACGAGAACGGGACACCATGCACGCTGCAGATCTTCTTCAGAATCGAGACGTAGCTGCTGGTCTCGAGCTTCTGCTCTTTGGTCTTGGAGTCGTTTAGCCCAATATAGACCTTCGTCTCCTCGAATATGGAGGCGTCGTGCCCCAGCTTTTCTTGAATCTCCAAGAGGTGATTTGCTATGGCGCTATTCAAGTTGGTCGTCATACTCTTCGCGGCCTCCAAGCACATCGATCATCGGTTTGCACTGTGATGAATTGTACTCCCCCAAGCAGCCAATTGAAGTGCCATATGACTTGTTGCGCCCTCCTTTGCTAAAGGGCAAAAGGCGTGCATTTGTTCATTTCCCGTGTGCGCATGCTCCAAGCATGTGGCACAATGGCAAGTGCTTGCGATGCCGCCCACGGGCCAAGGGCATTGCAAGCGACGAATGTAATGGACAGTTCTCGTTGAACAATGTGAAGGGAGCGTAGTTGCAATGAAGCTAGATAAGCAACTGAAGA
>JAFUCW010000275.1 GCA_017459485.1 Eggerthellaceae bacterium
AAAAGGCCCTTCAGCGTCCCTGTCGGCGACAATCTTAGCCGCTGTCGCAGGACCCACACCAGGAAGGGACTCCAGCTCTTCGGCAGAAGCCGTGTTGATGTTCACCAAGCCCGATCCCGTATCACTTGTCGCATCGGGATGCGTTTGGAGATCCTGCTCTTGCGTCACCTGATGCGGCAACGTCTCTCCCTCGTTGAGCTCTTCAACTCGCGGAACATGGACCTGCTCGCCATCGGAAAGGACACGCGCAAGATTGTGGTAGTCCACAGCCGCACCTTCGGCGAAGCCTCCTGCAGCATCTATCGCCTGGCCAACCCGGTCGCCGCTAACAAGTTTGAACACGCCGGGAGCCGCCACCGCACCGCTCACGTGCACGTAGATCTCCTGCGGAGGCAAAGACGAAGGCCCCGCCGCGTCGGACGAGCCAAGCACAACGGCTGCAGACGCTCCTTGCTCGTCCTGGGCATCCGTTTTGTTTGCAAGTTGAAACGACGCTCCCGAAACCGTCCCTACCACGTTTCCCGCAAACAGCACAATGGCGACGCAAGCAAGCACGAGCACGCCTACGAGCACCGGCGTTGCCACCTCGCTCATATGCGCCTTCGATCGCACACTTTGCGCAGACTCGACAAAAGGCATCGTCCCCCCTGAAGCAATTCGGATCGAGCCGAAGCGCGCGAAGGGACGGTGCAACACCCTACCCTGGGCATCGCGCCCAACGCTACGGCACCTTTCAATCTAGCAAGGGGTTGTCACGAAACGCACCTTCGAAACGCCTCAGGTTCGTCACGGAAACGTACTCATATTCGTCAGCGATAGCACCCACGAACGTGTACAATTAGGCAAAAAGCTAGATCAGAGCTGGGGTTTCTTGTATGCGGGGCAGAAATAGTCACGCACCTCGACATCTTCAAGAATCTCGGCAATCCACCTTTCCACCGGCAGCGATTCCTCGGCGTGCAAAACGGCGTCCATTTTGGCGTGCGTTTCGGGATTGCGCGGCATGAAAAGCGTGCAACAGTCGGTGGCGTCCTGGCTTGAGATGACAAACGTGCCAAGCTTTTCCGCCTGCTCAATGATCTCGAGCTTGTCTGTGCCGATGAGCGGACGCAGCACGGGCATGTCGACCGCTTCGTCGGTGGCAGCAATGTTGTCTATGGTCTGCGATGCCACTTGTCCCAAACTCTCGCCTGTAACAAGGCCGCGCGCATGCTCCTTGCATGCCACCTCTTGCGCCACTTTGAACATTAGGCGGCGATACATGATCACGCGTAACGAAGGCGGCACCGAAGCCGCGATCTGTCGCTGGTACTCGCCGAAGGGAACCACGTACACCCGGGCGATGCATCCCGTGCGCTCGAGCACATGGGCAATGTCGTCGACCAAAAACTCGCTCGTTCCCTCCGCAGCTGGGCGACCGGAGAAGTGAACCCCGATGCACACGGCGCCGCGGCGTGCCATCTTCCACGTGGCTACCGGAGAATCGATTCCCGACGAAAGCAGGCACACCAAGCGCCCGCTTGACCCGACTGGCAGCCCGCCGATGCCGCGCAACGAACGCGCATAGACATAGCTTGCCCCTTGGATGACCTCGACGCCAACGACGACGTCTGGGTCTTTCATCTTCACTTTGGCATGAGGATACGAATCGCACAGATAGGCGCCGACAATCTGGTTCATCTCCATGGACGACGTCGGGAAGTCAGTGTGGCTGCGGCGCGCAGCAACCTTGAACGCCTCGAACTCTCCTACGTCTTGCAGCGCATCTGACGCCGCTGCGCACATGTCGTCAAGCACGCGATCGCATCGGTATCCGCACGAAACACGCGCGACGCCTGGAACCATGCGGATGGCTTCTTCGACCTGGCACACAAGCGCATAGTCCGCTTCCGAAGAAAGAAGAACGAGGATGCGTCCCGAAATACGCTTGATTTCGGCAATGGGATACGAGCGCAGGAGGCCTTCTAGGTTGCGCACCAAGCGCGTCTCGAAGGAAGACCGATTGCGCCCTTTCAGGCCTATCTCATGGTAATGAACCAGGCATATGCGCTGGTAAGAAGACATTAGAGAAAAGAAAAACTAGTGGGCCTGAGCGTTGATGGTTTCGGGGTCGAAGGACACTTCCTCTTTCGAAATCTCGTCGAACGCGATGGAAAGGGGCTTCTTGTGCGCAGCGCGTGCGACCTCGACTGCCGTCTGCAGTTGGATTGCTCGGTCGCGCTGACCGCGCAGCATGTCGTTGATGTCATGTGCGCGATGCGAAGCGATAGAGCATAAAAGGAAGCGGTCTTGGTCGGTTTCCGCAAGAAGTTCTTCAATTTTGGGCTCGATAAGGCTCATGCTGTTTCGTCCTTTTCGTCTTGCGCGAAAGACAAGATGTAGTCGACGAGCTTGTCTGTCGCAATTTCTAGATTGTCATTCACAAGCACGTAATCATACTTGTTTTTCTGCGCTATTTCCACTTCGGCGACTTTCATCCTTGCATCAATCACATCGATTGACTCTGTGCCACGGGAAACCAACCGGCGGCGCAGCTCTTCTAGGCTAGGAGGATCGACAAACACCAGATGCGCTTCGGGCTTCGTCTGCCTCACCTGAAGGCCACCCTGCACATCGATCTCGAGCAGCACGTTGAAACCTTCCGCCATGCGCTCCTCGACAAGGGCGCGGGGCGTGCCATAACGCGCAGTATGTACGTTGGCCCACTCCAAAAAGCCGTTATCGGCGATCATGCCGTCGAATTCGTCATCACTCAAGAAGAAGTAATGGGTGCCTTCGACCTCTCCTTCGCGCGGCGGACGGGTGGTAGCAGAAACGGACACCCAGGTGTTGGGTATCCGTTCTGTCATACGGTCCACCAATGTGCCCTTGCCGACACCCGATGGCCCAGAAATTACGAACAGGCTGCCAGACACTAGCTGAGGCGCTCCAGCAATGCGGCTTCCTGGCGCTCGCCCAAACCGCGCAGACGACGGCTTTCGGCAATGTGAAGCTCGTTCATAATCTTCTCGGCCTTGGCCTTGCCATAACCAGGAAGAGTCTCTATAAGCGTGGAGACCTTCATGCGGCCAACGACCGGGTCGTCCTTCATTCACAGAACCTTCTTCAAGGTGAGCTTGCCGGACTTGAGGTCGTCACGGACCTTCGCCCTCTTGATACGTGCTGCCTTCGCCTTTTCAAGAGCCGCCTGGCGCTCTTCGGGACTAAGCTGTGGAATAGCCATAGTTCGTACTCCTTTATCTTCTACAACGATGTTCACATGGTAACACAAGGGATGCCGCAAGAGAACATTTTTTTGAAATGAGCAGCGGTTTTGCAAAATCTCACCTTCAAAGAGAAGACGAGTCGATGTGCACGCGCCTACAAGCAAGCGGCAATTTCTTCGAACGCGCGCGCCGGATCGGGAGCTTCGGTGATGGGACGCCCCACCACAATATGAGACGCTCCTGCCTCAAAAGCGTCGAAGGGAGTGGCGATTCGGCTCTGGTCTCCTGGGTCGCTTCCCTTCGGACGAACGCCAGGGGTGACAATATAAGCATCTTCCCCAAGCGCAGCGCGAAGCGAGCCTGCTTCATTGGGAGAGGCGACAACGCCCGATAGCCCTGCGGAGCGCGCCTGTTGGGCAAGAG
>JAFUCW010000276.1 GCA_017459485.1 Eggerthellaceae bacterium
CTTCCAGGATGCCTGCAGGCACGTTTCCAGCATGGGTGTTGGTTGCTGGGGCGGTGGAGGACACGCGCGAGGCGCTTGCACCTTGGATCATGAATCCTTCCCCCTGGTCAAGCGACGACTCGAGCACGGACAGAGGGCCGTTTATGGGTACTTCGCTCCCTGTTTCGGAATCGATGAACGTAAACGTCTGGTCCATGCGCGTTACGCCAAGTTGGAAAAAGCCCCAGTCGAAGCGGTTGGTGAACTGCACGACCGCTTTGGGCGAAGTGAAAAGCCACGAAGAAGTGTCAACCGTGTTGACAAGTGTGCTGTCCACCCGAATGTCCACGTAGATGCCCCCTTCGGGCAGTTCGTTTTCAGCGCCAAGCTTGCCTTTGGTCGAGCGCAGGACGCCGGCCTTCTTCCAGGTAACCGAAAACCTACCGCCTACCGCGCCGTTGTCCTTCGAGTCGCCGTCAGACACGAAGGCGAACGCGTCCCCGTTGCCGCCGATGTAGTGCCAACCTTCGCTGTCGCGGTTGTTCACCAGATGGGGATAGATGTGGCAGTACCGATCGTTTTCGCCTCGCCCCCGCAGCCCGCGCCAGTCTTTTCCGCCGGTGGAGTAGTCGCGCGCCTCTTCGGGCAGGGCGTCAAGCTCCACGATTCGTCCGCCCGTTGCGGACATGCCGTACACCCCGTTCGAGGCTTTCAGCAGCTTGATGTAATAGCCGCCGTTGTACAGGTCGGCTGCGGTCACGGGCTCAGCGCGAAAGCTGCCTGCGGCCAGTGCGGGAGCAGCATTCCATGGCACGCACAGGCATGCAAGGCACAGGACCGCAACCGCCTGAGCGCACAACGCGCGCACCCTTTTCTTGCGAAAGATCCGATTCATAGACCCACCTCTTCCTTCTTTCCGCGCGCAAGGGGGCGGAAGCAGTCAAGCTGCGTCTCCTGGGGCAGAGGTCCAGGGGCAAAGGCCCTAGGGCAAGCCTTTAGTGATGTCCTTGGCAAGCCCTCGGCGATACCCCAAACGATGCCCTTGGGAGCGCAGCGTCTCTTACGAAAAGGGCTCGGTCGATGCGTCGTTTCGAACAGTCAATTGTGGTCGCACATGCGAGCCCCGAAACACACACTACGGGGCAAAGCCACCGAAACGCACCTACGAAAGGACTCGGGATTGTCACGGAAACGTCCCAGATTCGTCAACCAAAGCACCCGAGCTTCGCAGGTACTTTTTCTTGCCCCCAGGTCGCACAGCGCACGGACGTGTTTATTCCAGAAAAAAGGCTCCTTCACGCACTCTGCACACTTGGCGCAACCTTGCGAAAAACCGTCCCGCACTTTAGTTGCTTGGAGTACAATAGCCAAACCAAAAAGCGGAACAGGTGGCGCGTGCGACAGCGCGACTTCTCGTACAATAGCGCATCCAGCAGCTACACGCGTCAAAAGACCTGTTCGAGCCAGACGTTAACGAAGGAGGCTTCCATGGCTGCTCTCACAGAAGGCGAGTTCATTTGGAAAAACGGGGAGCTTGTGCCCTGGGCAGAGGCAACCACACACGTTCTTTCCCATTCGCTTCACTATGGATCCGGCGTGTTCGAGGGCATCCGCTGCTACAAGGGCGACACCGCAAGCTACGTGTTCAGGCTGGTCGACCACATGGAGCGCCTGCTTAACAGCTGCAAGATCGCCCAGATTCCGTGCACGTGCACAGTTGACGATCTGGTCAAGGCTGCAGTGGATACCATCAAGGCCAACAAACTTGAAGCGTGCTACGTCCGTCCGATTGTCTATCGCGGCTACGGCACGATGGGTGTCGATCCGACCGATGCTCCCGTCGACGTGGTCGTTGCCGTGTGGCCATGGGGCGCCTACCTGGGCGAAGAGGCCCTGGAAAAGGGCATCACCGCAGGCACCAGTTCGTGGCGGCAGCGTTCGAACAACTCCATCCCGCCCTACATGAAGGCGACGGCTAGCTACATGAACTCCATCCTCGCCAAGCTTGAAGCGAAGGCGCATGGTTACGAAGAGGCCGTCATGCTCAACGAGCAAGGCAACGTCTGCGAAGGAACGGGCGAGAACATCTTCATCGTGCGCGACGGGATCATCTCCACGCCTCAGATCTCCGACGGGATCCTGCCGGGCATTACGCGCGACACGGTCATCCAGCTGGCGTGCGACCTGGACATTCCCGTGATCGAAGAGACGCTTACGCGCTCGGACCTCTACACCGCAGATGAAGTGTTCTTCACCGGCTCTGCCGCAGAGGTCACTCCCGTCGCAAGCGTGGACGAGCGGCAGATTGGCGGGCGCGGGCCCATTACCAAGGCAATTCAGGACCGCTTCTTCGAAATGACCGCCGGCCGCCATCCCGAGTATTCTGACTGGTTGTACGAAGTTGAATAGCATAACAACCTACGATTGCACCCTGCGTGACGGGGAGCAAGGGCTTGGCATTGCGCTGTCCTTAGAGGACAAGCTGCGCATCGTGGAGCGGCTCGACGCATTCGGCATTGACATCGTCGAAGGGGGATATCCCGCATCCAACCCGCGCGATATCGAGTTTTTCAAGCGGGTTGCAGGCATGCGCTTGCGGCATGCGCGCATTGCCGCGTTCGGATCCACGTGTCGCAAGGGTTTGGCCGCTTCGCAGGATGCGGGCATTGCCGCGCTGCTGGAAAGCGGGGCTCCGGTGGTAACGCTGGTGGGCAAGGCCCATGCCGGCCACGTGGAAGCCGTTTTGCGCACCACCTTGGAAGAGAACCTGCGCATGGTGGCCGAATCGGTTGCGTATTGCGTTGCCGCTGGGCGCGAAGTGGTACTCGACGCAGAGCATTTCTTCGACGGCTATGCGGCAAACTCCGACTATGCGCTGGCCGTAGTGTGTGTTGCGGCGGAAGCGGGCGCTTCGTGCGTGTGCTTGTGCGAAACGAACGGCGGAGCGCTTCCCGACCAGGTGGCGCAAGCCACTGCCGCCGCGCATAGGGCGTTGGGCCTTGGGCCCGCTCCTGGAGTTGCCGGCGCTTTCGGACAGGAAGGCGAAGTGCGCAGCGCCCGTGCTTCGTCGGAGCCTTCCGGCGACGTTTTGCGTACTGACGAATTGCCCGTTCAAGCTGCGGGGTCTGCGCCTTCCGGGGCGTCAAGGCAGGTGGCGCTGGGCATCCATTGCCACAACGACTCGGGTTGTGCGGTGGCGAATTCGCTTGCCGCCGTTCAGGCGGGCGCGACTCATGTCCAAGGCACCATCAACGGCTATGGCGAGCGCGCAGGCAACGCGGACTTGCTTTCGGTCATCGCAAACGTGGAGTTGAAGCTGGGTTTAAGCTGCTCGCCCGATCTCTCCCAACTTACCAGCACGGCCAACTACGTGGCGGAATGCTGCAACGCAAGCCTACCCGCTAACACGCCCTACACCGGTTCGGCGGTCTTCGCGCACAAAGGGGGCCTGCACGCCAGCGCCTTGTCGCGCATGGAGGGAGCCTACGAGCACGTGGACCCGGCGGCAGTGGGCAACCAGAGCAACGTGGTGGTAAGCGAGCTTGCGGGCAAGGCGTCTCTGGTCCAGAAGGCGGCGCAGCTGGGCATTGACCTTCCCGCCGACGAAGCGCTCGTCCAGCGTATCTTGGACGACGTGAAGGCGCGCGAAGCGGATGGGTACACCTACGAAGTGGCAGACGGTTCGCTTTACCTGCTTATGCTGCGCCATCTGGGAAAACTCGAGTCTCATTTCACTTTAGAGAGCTTCCGCGTTATTGTGGACGACCGCGAAGACATGGGCAGCTGGGCCAAGGACGCCGCGAGCGAAGCGACCATCAAGATTCGCGTGGGAAGCGTGCGCACGGTTGCCACCGGCGAAGGGGCCGGCCCAGTGGGTGCGCTCGACAACGCGCTGCGCATGGCAATCGAGGAGTCTTACCCTCAGGTTGCGAACATGGAGCTAACGGACTTCAAAGTGCGCTTGTTGGACGAAAACGTGGGAACGGACGCCATCACGCGCGTGCTTATTACCACGTCGGACGGCGAAAGCACGTGGGGCACGGTGGGCGTGAGCGAAAACATTATTGAAGCGTCGTGGAACGCCCTGGTCGATTCCATAGAGTACGGCCTGCACAGGATGGAGTGGCCAAGCGGATCAGGCGCAATGACGAAGCGGGGCAGGCGCGAGTGACGAAGCGTGCCAGGTGAGCCAGGCAAGAACGATGCATTGCACCCGGGCTGTTCCAACATTCGACCAACAGGGCACAAAGGCAAGAAAAGGAGACGGTGAGCGGACATGAGCGATTTGCGCACAGCGGAAGTGGAAGACCTGCTTCACGTTCTGGTCGGCGTGACCAGCGAAGACGACGCATACGCCTTGTTGGAAGACCTGTTCACCATCCGTGAAATCCGGGAAACGTCCCAGCGCCTTGCGGTCGCGCGCATGCTTGACGCGGGCAAGCCCTATGTGGCCATCGAGCAGGCAACCGGGGCGTCGGCCACCACCATCGCCCGCGTCTCCAAGGCGCTCAACTACGGCGCCGGCGGTTACCGCAAAGCCCTCGACATCCTTGCCGCGCCCTAAGGCGATGCCGCAGCGGCAGCTTCGGTCGGCAGCTTCGGCCGACAGCTTCGGGTGGCCGGGTGTTCGTTGGTGCTTCTAGGAGGTGCGCTCGTTGGTGTTCCAGCGGGATGGTGCTCCCGGTGTTGCCGCTCCAGGGGGTTGGCACCCCTGGGGCTGCCGCTCCTGGATTGCTAGTTCGTTCCTCTGCTGCATCCCAAGCAGCTCAAGACCGAAGGGAACCGCGTCTACCTCCCGCTTTACATGGCTCACCTGCTCTGAAAAAGCGCTTGCACGTGTTCCCGAACGGCAAGGTCGTACATCTAAATGGAGCGGCGGAGACCACATTTTGTCGAACTTTTGCATTCAAAATGTAATGTATAGTATACTTTTACATAGCGCCGAATAGCGCTTGAACTGGGCTTATGTACGTTCTATGAATTAATGTCTACTATAATGAGGGAATTAGTACGTAATGACATGGCTTTTTACGGATTTTCGCCTATGAACTGGGGAAACGAAGGTCATAATATTGTGATAAACTAAGTGTCATTAAGCATATAGGGTTGGTAGACATTATTTGACATTATTAGGTTGCGCTCGAAATGGCCATTCGCAGCGCAACCAGCAGTATAGGACCACTGTCCCGCGAAAAGCAAGACCGGTCGCTTTGGGGCAGGAGATCGTGAAGGATGTGACAGGTTTGAGCGCTCAGCCTAGGACACCCAATTCACTGGTAGAGAGAATTTTCAAAGACAGGCGCGTACGCCAAAGACTTCTGGCGGCGACAACCGTTCTGTCATTGCTCACCGTACTCGTTACCGTGGGCGTCTTGACTAACCCCGCCATCAGCGTTTCTGGTAGCCCGGAAGAGCTGGCCGAGCAGGGTATTGCCCTTGACGACGGCAACACGGTAGAGATTATCGACGGCCAGGCGCTTCCTGCAGCCTCCGAATCTGCGCAGGGCACCGCACGCGAACTGGACGCTACCCGTGCTAAATACGTAGACGCCACGGCAGTGCTCGACGAAGCCAATGTGGCCATGCCGCTTACCGAAGAAACCGTGGTCGAAGAGATCGTGGCCGAAGACGCCGACGCGGCTGCCGCTGCAGCTGCGGCCCAGATCGCAGGCGAAAACGGCACACTTACCTATTCGGCGAAGGCTGAAGAAGCCCTTAAGACGGTCGACCTGTCCTCTGCGCGTCTGATCGTGGGCATGGACGAATCGAAGGCTTCCTCCATGGAAAGCGAACAGCACGTCGTAGCCAGCCACGACAACGTCTACTTGCTGCAATACGCCTCTGCTGACGAAGCTTCGCAGGGCTTCCTGCGCTACTACGACGTAGCGGAATTCGTGGCCCCCGACGTTGCGCTGGAAATCGCCGAAGGCGAAGAAGGCGAACAGCCCGCTGACCAGGCCGTTCCTGCAGAAGACGGACAGGAAGAAGGCGAGCAGCCGGCCGAAGGCGAAGCAGCCGAAGGCGACCAGCCCGCAGCCGCGCCTGTGCTGCCCGAAGGCATCTTCGAAACCGAAAGCGGTCAGCTGGTAAACGAGCTGGGCGAACCGGTCGTTACCGAAGAAGTGGTCGTGCCCGAAAAGGTCGAAGACGACCCTGAAGAACAGACCGTCACTACCGACAACGTGTTCACCGAAGAAGCGAACCCCTTCACCGAGCTTGAAAGCGCTCTTGACGAAGAAATCGCAGATCAGACCAAGGCAGCCGCCGAATCTAACCAGGTGGCGCTTATCGCCCTTATCGACACCGGCATTGCCGGCAAAGCCGAAGACAACGCCAACGTGGTCGAGGCCATTTCCGTGCTGGGCGAAGAATTCGCAGACGAAAACGGCAACCCGCTGCCCAGCTACCTGGACGAAAACGGCCATGGCCAGCGCATGGCAGACTATATAGTAGAAGAGAACGCCGACGCGCGCATCCTGGCCATCAAGGCCCTGGGCAAAGACGGCAAGGGCGACGTGTCCGCCGTTATCGCAGGCATCAACTACGCCATCGAGCGCGGCGCGAGCATCATCAACCTGTCCGCCGTGGCCTACGCATCCGAAGAAAACGCCGCTTTAGCCGCCGCCGTCAAGGCCGCCGAAGAAGCAGGCGTTGCGGTTGTCGGCGCTGCCGGCAACCAGGGCTTCAACGCGAAGTACTACATCCCCGCCAACATCGACGAGGCGCTGGTCGTTGGTGCCGCCAACGAAGTAGGCGTGCGCCTGGCCAAGTCCAACTTCGGCGAAACGGTCGACTACAACGTGGTCGCCGAAAGCACGTCCGAAGCCGCCGCACGCACCACCGGCTTCGTCTCTGTGTACGGCGAACAGGGCATCGCAGACACCCTGAACCAGGGCAAGTTCTTCCAGGTAGACTTCGTGCCCCAGGTCATAGAGCTGGTAGAGCCCGAAGCCGAGCCGGAGTCCGAAGGTGAAGAGGGCGAAGCAACCGACGAATCCGAAGGCGAAGAGTCCGAGGCTGCCGAGGACACCGAAGGCGAACAGCCTACTGAATCCGAAGAGCCCGAAGAAGCCCCCGAAGACTTCGAGGGCATCGAAGTACAGGAAACGGAAAACAAGACCGGCAAACAGTCCGACGATCTCCCGCAAGATGTCCGGAACAAGCTTGTTGCTCAGCGCACTGGCACAAACGGTGCCGATGGCGCCTTTACCGAAACAACGGTAAACACGTGGGATGCTCTCGAATGGGCAGTCAACAACTGCGCGTCTGGCAAGCCCGTTACTATTAAACTAGGTGCCAACTTGGCTGCATATAAGACGATCACCATTCCTGCAGGCAAGAACATCAAGATTGTTGCCGGGACAGGCACAACCGTCTACCGCGACAGCTCTCCAGCAAGCGGCATGGCATCGTTCTTCAACGTCGAGGGCGAGCTGGATATCTCGAATGTCGAGCTGAGCGGGCAAGCGGTGTCCAGCACGATATCCTGGACGGAAACCACCACAGGTGGCACTCCGATCTATGATAATGCAGGCCTGGCTGTTTCTGCAGGCACCGTTCACACCGACTCGACAAGCCAGAGTGCCCAGGTTGCTGGCCAGTATGTAAAGAAAGTAGACAACGGCTTCCAGCTCGTGAAC